>DAOUGB010000038.1:0-4438 GCA_034429595.1 Dehalococcoidales bacterium | reverse complement strand
CGCTTTCCGGCCCCATTCCTTGCGTTTCCCGTGGGTTGCGCCTTGCTACGTCCTGGCTTCCGTGGCCGTTCCTTGCGTTTCCGGCCAAACGGCGCCCGGGATGCGTGGGGATTCCTGGCCGGCCCTTTGCCCGATGGTCAAACGGCGCCCGGGGCGGGGCCCGTTCGGGGTGGTGCAAAAACGCGACCCCGGGGGCCTGAAACGGTGCAAAACCGGCGCGGGGCCGGAGGGAAAAGAGGGGGTTATTGGTTGCGGCAGTTGTTAAGAAGTTCTCGCAACATTATGTACATCCACACTTCGCCGCAGGAAGTTTTACCGTCATGAACGCCGGGGCTTGGAAGTGTTTTGCTACCCATATTGAAGGGGCATTCGCTGCATGATACTTCCAAGCATATGATTTTCTTCGACATTTCATAAAGTTTTTCAACCATTTCCATCTCTTTTTCAAGGTTTTTAAGTTGGTCGTTTACCATGTTCTTACACCTTCCTACACATAATATGTATGTTACTATACTATATAATGTTATTGTTCTGCAATAAAGCCGGACGAAAAAGAGGGATTATTGGTTGCGGTAGTTGTTAAGAAGTTCCCGTAACATCGCGCTTAAACACGCCTCGCCGCATGAACTTTTCCCTCCATGAACGGGGGGACATGAAAGTGTTTTGTTTCCGAGATTGAACGGGCATTCCCCGCAGGATACGCAGGAGCATCTACTATTCATCGTCATTTCATAAAGTTTTTCAACCATTTCCATCTCTTTTTCAAGGTTTTTAAGTTGGTCGTTTCCCATGTTCTTACACCTTCCTACACATATTATGTATGCAACTATACTATATAAGGTTGCTGTTTTGTATGAAAGCCGGACGAAAAAGGTGCAAAAAAGACTATTGAATCATGCCCGGAGTGTGTATTTACAGGCATGATAAACCGTGGTACAAGGACGCTGAATGGGTGAGGTATGAGGTAGTTATGATGCAATAATCACCTCCGGGCATCCGTTCGCGATAATCAGCGCGCGCTCTACTCTTCGGCACGAGCGACGATATAGCGCGGCAATCAGCGCGGTTTCAGCATCCTGCGGCGGCGGTATCTCCTGCTTGATACGGAGGTTATCACCCTTGACGGTGACGGTATACCGGAACACGAGGGTTTCTTCGTCTTTGTCCATGATACACCTTACGCCAACGTATAGAAGGTCCTACCGTTGTTGCTCGAGCGCTGCTCGACGGTGCAGAGCACCTCGACATTGAGCGCGCCGGTGCCGTCGCCGTATTTGTCGAGGAGTGCTTTGCACTGGTTGACCACTACGCCCGAATTGCTGTAGAGCGCAATCGGCTCCCCTTCAAGGTTGCGCGCCTCGATGGTCACGTATTCAGAGTCATATTTGGCGCTCTTTCGGACGGCGCAACCGACAATAGAGAACGTCATTCCCGGCGCGATAGGAGTGCGGGGCGTGTCGTCGGTGATGCCGGTTTCGGCAAACGTCATTTTCTTCTGAGTCATTCGTGATCACCTTCCGGCGCGACGGTTTCGGACTGCTCCGGGGCGGCTTCCTCCGGCGTGATGGTTTCAGACTGCTCCGGCGCGGCTTCCTGCTTGGCGAGGATACGGGCAACCTCCGCTAACTGCTCCGGGGTTGCACCCTTGAGCATGTCCTTTACGGTCGCTTTGGTCGGCTTTTCGGTCAGCCTTTCGGTGAGGTAGGTCATGCTCTCCTGCACCTTTCTGATGCGGTTTGCGGCCGCGTCAATCTCGCGCTTGTTGCCGCCGATGCGGGGAATCACCGATGCGATACCATCGAGGAGTTTTTCAGCCTCCCGAATGTTTGTGAGAAGCGCGGCGCGCTCCTGCTCAGGCATGTCGATTTTTGCCATACTCTATGGTTGGCTTTACCCTAATATATACTTACTGTTTTGCATATTATCCGATTATTATAATGCAATTTGTATAAGTGACCCCTATTAGCATCTCTCTATATATTAATTGCTCTATATACTATATCGGGAGAGTGAATACGTATGGGTTTCCTGAAGAATCTTAGGAACCGGCTGTTCAACCCCTATGAAGCCGCCGTCAATGCTATGCGTGCGGAGAAGGGGCGTCAGATGAACGAGCATGGTGCTATCGACGTGCGCGCCATCGTCCTTATCGGCGTTTCCGCGTTCATTACGGCCGCGTTCCTTCCTCCGGCGCTTGTGGCGCTCAACTCCGCAAACACTACCGGCATGGGAACGACCGAACTCGCCGTATACGGTATTATCGGGACTATCATACTCATTGTGGTAATCCTCGGATACCTTAAGATGGTGGATTAAAATGTCCACCATTTTAACCGCTTCGTATCTCTTCTTTCATGGTGATATTATGAGAAAAGTTGCACTGATAGCGTTAGTGCTTTTGGTTGTCGGAGTGATGCTTATTCCGGCGGTATCGGCAGATGAAATTACTATAGATAAAGAGTATGGCTATAACATTGATACCTCAACTGAGACGCCATCGTATTCTTACTCAGGCTCTAGTTTTCAGCGTGGAGTACAATCATTAATTCTTACAAATATGCAAAATAGGCAAAATATGGGATATATCGGTATAGTAGTGCCTGAAGACGTAATTGATGGCACCACTATGGTAGAAGGTGAAAATAATTTAGAATATACATTATACGGAGAGACTAATCCATGCCATATCTACATATCTAGACAAAAGAATTACGCGGGAACAGTAACTTCGTCACAAGTACTAATTTTCTTTGAAAATTGGGATACAAAGGGAAATACAGGTAGCGCTACTATTACGTTTAATAAAGTTTTTATGCAAATTTTGGGCGCTAGGGATGCTTCCGCCACATCGCACGTGGAAATACGTACTATTATGGCCGGTTATACTGAAAGAGCAGCCAAAATTACTTCAATTGTTGTTTCGTCGTATACCGAATTCCGTAATCATCTCATAGTTACTGATCAGGATAACGGTTTTTACAATATTAGTATAATAAAACAATACGATAATTATCAATATCCCTCTCGTCTTCAGTTAGAAAAAAACGGTTCAACCGTATTTTATAACGAAGGGAATGTTAATGCTAATTTTCTATGGGAAAAATCTAAAATTGATACGGTAAAAATCATAACATCGCTTAAGACTTTTACCGCAAATTTAAGAGATGATGCGGACGAGCCGGACGGCCCCGACGACCAATCGATAATACGGCAGGGAACCGTGACCATGACCGACCATAACGGTACGTCGATTAGCGGTTTTGAGGTTACGGCGGAGAATGTCTATACTGGTCAATCGTATAATGTCTCGACGGATAGCGACATTGCCATAATGAGCCTACCTATGGACCGAACAATTACGCTGCGGAATCCCCAAACCGGAGAATATGAGGATACCGTAGTCGGATATTACAGGTTCTTTGGTCAAAAGTCTGGATACAAGATGCTCAATGAAGACGGTATACATGTTGCCGTCATACCGGCAAAATACTCATCGTATCAACTCTGCAACATACTGGTAACCTCCGAGAGCGGATACCTAAGCGGGCAACATAAGTTTCAAATTCGGTCACGAGCCGATAACAGTATCCTGCAAACCGGCACCGTCAGCGCTAAATCTGCAACTACCGGAGAGTGGTTCAACACTACGGTAAGCGACGGTATTGCTACGCTTATCTTACCGTATGATACGTCAAACAGTATATCTCAATATGCTGGTAACTACTACGTCTACGCGACGAGTCCTGGATATGTGGATAGCGATTACGGCACCCAAATTGTGGTCATGCCGCATACGGTGTCCGAGATAAACAACGTTCTGCTCACTCCTATCGGAGGCATTCCGCCGGCCGGCAACGTGACCCTGCGGATACAGGTGTTTTCAGAGACAGGCCCGGGGGTGACTAATGCTGAGATATTCATTGCCGGAGTGGTCGGAGAAGGTTCCTCTATATGGGATACGTATACCGCGTCGACGACCGGATACTTGGCGGTTTCCGTCCCGGGCAACTGAACATACGACATTGTAGCCTCCGGTGACGGATACTACGATAGCGCCCGTCGCTTCGACGTCTTCACCGAAAACCCTCCGCTCATAGAGATAAAACTTTACCTCTCCGGCGCGCCTACAGCGGAGCCAACCAGTCAACCTACCGGATGGCCTACCGCATGGCCGACCCCGACCCCGACCCCGACAACGACCCCCGGCGGTTCGTTCATCGACCAGAGCGCGCAAGCGGTTGCTACGTTTATGGGTGTATCGTTTGATGTTGGGAAAACTGCTCTCGGTCTATTTATTACGTCGACGATAGGATACACCACGGCGCGGAAATTACGCGGCGGTGCTCCAGAATTTGGTATCGGCATGCTTGCGGGCGCGGTGCTATGTGTCGCTATTGGTCTACTCCCGATACAGATGTTTGTCGTTCTGTTTATCGGC
>DAOUGB010000037.1:0-32312 GCA_034429595.1 Dehalococcoidales bacterium | reverse complement strand
ACGCTGGCGGCGGCTAAAATCGCCAAGGTCGACCGCGTTTTTGCGGTGGGCGGCGCGCAGGCTATCGCCGCGCTGGCTTATGGCACGGAGTCCGTCCCGGCGGTGGATAAGATATGCGGCCCGGGCAATATTTACGTGACGCTGGCCAAGAAGATGGTCTACGGCACGGTCGGCGTCGACGGGCTTTACGGCCCCAGCGAGGTCGTCATTATCGCCGATGCCGCGGCCAATCCGGCGTTTGTTGCCGCCGACCTTCTGGCGCAGGCGGAGCACGGCTCGCTGGCTTCCGCTGTTTTGATAACGACATCGCCTAAAACCGCCGATGCTGTGAACCAGGAATTAGCGCAGCAGTTAGCGGCCTTATCGCGACGGGATATTGCAGCGGAATCGCTGGAAAAGCGGGGCCTGATTGCCATCGTGGCAACCGTCGATGAAGCCGTAGCTTTGAGTAACCTTTACGCCCCGGAGCATCTCTGCCTGGTAGTGAAGAATGCGGATGCTTATATCGCTAAGGTAAATAACGCCGGGTGTCTTTTCGTGGGAGAAGACGCTCTTGAAGCTCTGGTCGATTACACGGCGGGCCCGAGTCATGTCCTGCCGACGGAAGGCACGGCGCGGTTCGGTTCCGGCCTGAATATTCTTGACTTCGTGAAGCTTATCAATCTGGTGAAAACCGGTAAAAAAGATATCGAACGTCTGGGCAGGGCGGCAGCCGTTATCGCCAGGGCGGAAGGGCTTGATGCGCATGCCCGCGCTGTAGAGAAGCGTCTTGAAGACGCAGGGCAGGGAGGCAGTTAAGTGATTGATTCAGCAGAAGGCATTGAAAAATATATCCAGTCTCATTTAAAGGGGTTTACCGGCTACAGCGCCAGCACATCGCCGGATACGCTTAAGGGCAAGGTCGATGTGCCGCTGGAGAAAATCGTTAAGATTAACGCTAACGAAAATCCTTACGGCTGCTCTCCCAGGGTGATTAAAGCGCTGTCAAAAGCTAAAAACTTCAGTATTTATCCCGATGACGGCCAGCAGGAACTGCGCAGACTGATTGCCGAATATGCCGGCGTTCCGGCGCAGTGTGTCGTGGCCGGGCACGGCAGCAATACGCTGATTGATTTTCTGGTCAGGTTGTTTGTCGGCCCCGGTGACGAGGTCATCAATAGCGTGCCTACGTTCGATATCTACCGTTTCAGTACCCAGATATGCGGCGGTACGGTCGTTAATGTCGGACGGGATGACGATTTTAACATCAGCGTCCCCGGCATTAAAGCGGCCATTACTGATAGGACGAAGCTGATATTCCTGGCCACGCCCAATAATCCTACCGGTAACGTCGTGCCGCGCGAGCAGATTACCGACCTGCTGGGAACGGGGCTGCCGGTGGTCGTTGATGAGGCGTACTACGAGTTCAGCGGGGAAACGGCAATGCCTTTAACTTCTGATTATAAGAATCTTATCGTGCTGCGCTCCTTCAGCAAATGGGCCGGGCTGGCGGGTTTACGGGTGGGCTACGGTGCTTTTCCGCCCCGTATCGCCGCCGCCTTGATGGCTATTAAAATACCGCACAACGTCAGCGTGGCCGCGGAGATAGCCGTTAAAGAGTCTCTGGCGGATATTGCCTATCTGCAGGGCAGGGTCAAGGCGATGATTGCGGAAAGGAGCCGGCTCTTCAGCGAACTGCAGAGTATTAACTGGCTCAAAGCCTATCCGTCTAAAGCCAACTTTATCTACTGCGCCGTTCTCAAGGGCAGCGCCAGCGATCTGCACCAGAAACTCCAGAAGCAGGGCGTGCTCGTCCGCTACTTTGATAATCCTCTCTTGAAGAACAGCATCCGCATCAGCATCGGCAGGCCGGAGCATACGGACGCCCTGATGAAAGCCCTGCGCCAGGTAGAGCCTTAATCGGTATTTCTTTGGCCGGTCGCCTTGCATGGTGCCTTAAACGCTATTTGTAAACCAGCCTGCGCAATTATTTGTTATCAATTAGCTGTTAATAGCTGTTACAAAATATAACAAATAGTTAAGCAGGTGCTTGACAAATGCTCATTTGGTGTTATAATAGTAACTGAAACAGGTTATTTTAAAGTGCAGGTTAATCATCGGGAGGCAACATGGATTCAACGGAAAAAGTGCTGCAGCAGATAATACAATTACAGAATGCTAACGGCTATTCTGACCAGCAGATGGCGGATAAAATAGGGTGCAGCCGGCCTTTATACCAGCGGACGCGCACCGGCCGTATTCCCATGGGTGGCACTTTTATCCGCGGCGCCATGAAAATACTGGAAGAAAAGCTCCAGGGAGGCCGCAAAGCGGGTGTAAAGCGGGTTACCCGTGAGACCAGTATCGATCTTGCGTTGACGATTGATGGAACCGGGAACTGGGAAATTAACACCGGTGTAAAAATGTTTGACCACTTGCTCTCGCAGGTGGCCCGGCACGGGTTGTTTGACATAAAGTTAGCCGCCGCCGGCGATGATGTTCATCACCTGGTAGAAGATGTGGCTATCTGCCTCGGTAAGGCCCTGGGGGAAGCGCTGGGGGAAAAGAAGGGTATCGTGCGGATGGCCAACGTCTCGGTGCCCATGGATGAAACACTGGCGACAGTCGTGGTGGATATCAGCGGGCGGGGCTACCCGGTGATTAAAGCGGATTTCAGCGGTAATGATATGTCCGGCTTGCCGGGCGACCTCGTGCGCCACTTCATGGAGACCTTTGCCGTAGAAGCCAGAATAAATCTGCATGCCGCCATTGTCTATGGCGCTAACGACCATCATAAAGCGGAGGCGCTTTTTAAAGCGCTAGGACGGGCGCTGGATGCCGCCACCCGGCTGGACGAGCGTATTGCCGGAGAACTGCCGAGTACCAAAGCCTATCTGGAAAAATAAGCCGGTTATTCGAGTATCGCCAGCTTGCGGCCGGTGATTCTTTCGTAAGCCAGCATATACCGCTTGGTGGTAGCTTCAATTACGTCCGGCGGCAGCGCCGGGGCCGGCGGTTCTTTGTTCCATCCGGAGGCCGTCAGCCAGTCGCGCACCGGCTGCTTGTCCATAGATTCCTGCGGCTGTCCCGCCTTGTATTTTTCAGCGTCCCAGAAGCGTGAGGAATCCGGGGTGAGCAGTTCATCTATCAGTATCAACTTCCCGTTATCGATGCCGAACTCGAATTTGGTATCCGCGATGATGATGCCTTTGCTTAAGGCGTATTCCCGCGCGGCATTATAGATGGCCAGGCTTTTTTCTTCCAGTTCCTGTCCGATATGTAGTCCGAATCCCTTGGTGATATAGTCTTTGGTCACCGGTTCATCATGCCCGGTATCCGCCTTGGTGGTCGGCGTAAAGAGCGGTTGCGGCAGCTCCTGGCTTTCCTGCATCCCTTTAGGCATCGGCGTGCCGCTTATCGTGCCTTTGGCTTTATATTCAGCCCATGCCGAGCCGGATAGATAACCGCGGATAACGCATTCCAGGGGCAGTCGCTTGACCTTCTTGACAATCATAGAACGCCCCCTTAGAAAGGACGGGTAATTAAAGCGTTTTTCCGCCGGCAGGTAAGAGTCCAGGCCGTGGAGGTCGTCCAGCGCTTCGGTCATGTGGTTGGGAATGATATTGGTCATGCGCCGGAACCAGAAATTGGAAAGGCGGTTGAGGACATGGCCTTTGAGCGGGATGCCGGTGGGCAGGACGACATCGAAGGCTGAAATTCTGTCTGTAGCGACAATAAGCAGATGGCTGCCGAGGTCGTAAGTATCGCGCACTTTACCTTTGATAAATACCGGCAGGGGCAGGTTGGTTTCCATAATCACTGGATTATTATTAGTGGTCATTAGCAAGAGCCTTTCACAATGTTTGTTTAGTTATAAAAAGAGACGGTTAAGCCTCGTTATCTTTTGTTTGGGCTACGGTTGCTTGCCATTGTGATTTCGTCAGTCCCAGCCTTAAGAAAATTTCATCTACATGCTGCAGATAGAACTGGTAATCAAAGATTTTTTCAAGCTCTTCCGGCGTGATTTTTTCTTTTACTTCCGGGTCGGCTTTAATTAGGGTAGGGAAGCTTTTGGCCCCTTGCCACGCTTTGGTGGCGTTTTTCTGGGCTATTTCATAAGCCTGCTGCCGGCTCATCCCTTTATCGATGAGCGCCAGCATCACTCTCTGCGAGAACACCAGCCCTTTGCTTAGCTCCAGGTTCTTCTTCATCCGGTGCGGGAAGACCTGCAGCCTTCTCATGACAGAGGTAAAAAGCGCCAGGGCGTAATCCAGTATCAGGCAGGCATCCGGGAAGGTAATGCGTTCGTTGGAAGAATGGCTGATATCTCTTTCGTGCCATAAGGCGATATTTTCCAGCGAGGTAAGCGCGTAGCCGCGCACCAGGCGGGCGATGCCGCAGACACGTTCGGTCAATTCAGGATTTCTTTTATGCGGCATGGCCGATGAGCCGGTGGTGACGAAGCCCGGCTGGCCGAATGGCTCTTCCACCTCGTGGGTCTCGGTTTTTTGCAGCGCCCGTATCTCCGTGGCGAACTTTTCGAGGGAACCGGCGACGATGGCCAGCGTGGTCACGAACTGGGCATGGCGGTCGCGCTGCAGTACCTGGTTGGATACCGGCGCGGGTTCAATCCCCAGCTTGCGGCAGGCCTTCTGTTCTATCTGCGGTGATACCGTGGCATAAGTCCCCACCGCCCCGGATATCTTGCCGACGGAAATTATTTTTTTAGCTTCAGAAAGCCGGTGCATGTTCCGCCGCATTTCTTCCACCCAGATGGCCAGCTTCAGCCCGAAGGATATCGGCTCCGCGTGGACGCCGTGCGTGCGGCCGATCATCAGGGTATATTTGTGCTCGATGGCGCGCTGGGCCAAGACGGCGGTAAGTTCTTTAACATCCTGCATCAATATGTCTGAAGCTTCCATGAGCTGTAGGCTGGTGGCCGTATCCATGATGTCTGAAGAAGTCAGGCCTAGGTGGATATAGCGGGCTTCCTCGCCTACGCTCTCCGCGATGGAGCCGAGGAAAGCGGTAACGTCATGGCGGGTCTCTTTAAGGATTTCTTCCATGCGTTTGAAGTTGACTTTAGCCATTTTAATCTTGGGCAAAGCCTTGCGGGGGATGACGCCCTCTTCCGCCCAGGCTTCGCAAACGGCGATTTCTACGTCAAGCCACTTGGTGAATTTGTTCTCGTCCGACCATACCTGTTTCATTTCCGGCCGGGAATACCGCTCAATCATGGCGCTCTCCTTTTTCCCAACGTCATTGCGAGCCATTCCGCCAGAGGCGGAAGGCGTGGCAATCTCTATCTCTATTACCTGCTTTTTCTACGTATTAGCTTCTTCTGAATTCCTCGTTACTTTCTCTTTTATCCCTGTAGTTCCTGCCTGTATTTCTCATAGGCATTTCTTATTTTATCATGTTTCAGTCCGAGAATCTCTGCCGCTAAAAAGGCTGCATTTTTTGCTCCGGCGGAGCCTATCGCCATACACGCCACCGGTATCCCGCCCGGCATCTGGACGATGGAATAAAGGGCGTCTATCCCTTTCAATTCGCCGGAAGCCATCGGCACCCCGATGACCGGTAGCGTCGTCCAGCTGGCGATAACGCCGGGCAAATGGGCCGCCATGCCCGCCGCGGCTATAATGACCTCGATGCCCCGCCCCCGGGCCGATTTCGCCCAGTCCCGCGCTTTATCCGGTGTGCGGTGCGCGGAAATAACGTTCACTTCATGTTCGATGCCCAGGTTGTTCAGCACATCCAGTGCCGATTGCATCACCTCGGCATCTGATTTTGAACCGATGACTACGCCTACTAATGGAGCCATATATTAACCTCCGGTAAGTATCAACTGACAAGTAACAAGTATCGAGTAAACGGCATAATTGAACAACATTGAACCATTTTTTATTTTTCCCTGTTGGTCTTATTTATCTTCTTTCACCTTTTCTACAATACTGGCAAATATCCGCAGTAACTCATTTGTTTCAGTTAACAGAGATTGACGTTGTTTTTCTTCATTGGTGTTTTTTATTTCAAGAAGCCTGAGCCAATAGGCGCTTTCTTTAATTTCTTTTCGGCATATTTTAACTCTTAAGCCAAAATCCTTTTTACTCAGTGCTTCTCTGGCTTCTATATAATTTGCTCCTACAGAACCTGCTGATCTGATTAGTTGCCTGCTTAATTCCTAATTCACAATTGTTTTAGGGCAAGAATTAACAAATGAAAATATGTCCTTTGCGTATTTTAGTGTCCTTTCCTCTAAATCGAATGGCTTATTCTTCTTTTCCCCATTATTACTTGTCACTTAACGGTTCCTTGCTACTTGGCATTTGATAATTGTTACTTAATTAAATAGGGCTATATCTTTCCGGTAATAAGCGCCTTCAAAACTTATCCGGCTGATGTTCCGGTATACTTTTTCCCTGGCCTCATTCAGGTCTTTGCCTTTGGCCACCACCGTTAATACCCGTCCGCCGCTGGTAAGAACCTCCCCATTAATCCCCGGCTTCGTCCCCGCATGAAAGACCATGATGTCTTTATCCACGTCATCCAGCCCCTTGATGGGAAACCCGGTCTTATAGCTGCCCGGATAGCCGCCGGACGCCATGACCACCCCGACGGATGCGTTATCATCGAACTCTATCTTCATTTTGTCCAGCCGGTTTTCCACCACCGCCAGCATAATTTCCAGCAAATCGGTCTTCAAGCGCGGCAGGACTACCTGTGTCTCCGGGTCGCCGAGCCGGGCGTTGAACTCGATTACTTTGGGCGTTTTGCTGGGCGTAATGAAAAGCCCGCCGTATAGCGTGCCCTTGTAAGGCCGCCCCTCGTCCGCCAGCGCCATAATGGTGGGCTGCATGATGGTTTTCATAATGATATCCCCGAGGATTTCATTATAGAACGGGGGCGGGCTGTAGCTGCCCATGCCGCCGGTATTCGGCCCCTTGTTGCCGTCGTAGATACGCTTGTAGTCGCAGGCGGGCACGGTCGGCAGCACGGTCCTGCCATCGGTAAACACGAAGTAGCTCATCTCCCGGCCGGTAAGGTATTCCTGTATCACCACGCTATCGCCGGATTTCCCGAACGATTTGTTTTGCATCATGTCCGCCAGCGCCTGCTGCGCGTCTTTGACGCTTTCCGCGATGATGACCCCCTTGCCCGCCGCCAGGCCGTCCGCTTTCAAGACGATGGGCGCGGTCTGTTTATTGAGGTACTCGTTTGCTTTGGTAAAATCGGTAAAGCTGACACTCCGGGCGGAGGGTATGCCGTGCTTTTCCATGAGCATGCCGGAGAACACCTTGCTGGACTCTATGGCCGCGGCTTTTTGCGCAGGCCCGAAGATGGCCATCCCGTTTTGCGCAAACAGGTCGACAATGCCTGCCGCCAGAGGCTGTTCCGGTCCTACCACCGTAAGGTCGATACGGTTTTCTTTAGCGAACTTGAGCATCGCCCCAGTGTCTTCCGCTTTGATGTTGACTATCTCCGCCGCGGCTTGCATGCCGGCGTTGCCGGGGGCGGCGTAAAGTTTGTCTATCTTTTTGCTCTGCGCCAGTTTCCAGGTAATGGTGTGCTCTCTTGCCCCGCTCCCAACGACTAATACTTTCATTCTATCTTTTCTCCGCTTGCCTTAATATTCCGGCCACTCCTTAAAATCTTCAGCCATTCCTTCTTCAGCTAAAGACTGTTCCTCTTCTTTATCTAGTTTTTGACACGCAATTAAAAAGCGATTTTGCTTTTCACTTATTTTGTTGTTCTTTTCTTTGTCCATTTTATCGAATTGTCATTCTGACGAAGGTCAGAATCCATCGTGGTGATTCAAGTAAGTTTGTCCTTAATGCTGGATTCCAGCCTCCGCTGGAATGACACTAAAGATGGATTGCACAAGCTTCCAGGTAATGGTGTGCTCTCTTGCCCCGCTCCCAACGACTAATACTTTCATCTAACTAGCCCTCTGTAACTTTTTCTAACCATTGCTCAATTTGTTGCCGGTGACTAATGAAATCGGCAACTAAAGCGTCTACGCTGTTTTTAATCGTGATTGTTTCTCCCCCAAAAGTTATCCCAAAATCAGCTTCCCAATCTGCCGGAGAGACCGTAGATAGATAATCCTTCAATTCTTTAGCGGAAGCTTTGAGCTGGGCAACCAATTTCTTTTTATCCTTGGCATCAAATTCTTTTACTAACACGGCATTAATTTTACAGAAATCGTCACCGGGGTCGGTAAAGTAGAAAGGAAGTTCGGCTTTTTTTAGTTGTTGGCATCCCTTTATGGTATACCGGTTCCAGCCGATGAGGTGAGCCGTAACGTCCCGGGGCGCCCAGGCATCCATTTTCTTGAGGAATAAAGATTGTGGCAGTAAATCGATGCATTTCATGAAATCCTGAACACTGTTATTTATATCATCGATTTGCTTTTTAATCCCTGTTTCCATCACTCCCACTCAATGGTAGAAGGCGGTTTTGAGGTTATATCGTAAACTACCCGGTTGATGCCGGGTACTTCGTTAACGATACGGTTGGAAATGCGGGCCAGGACATCGTAGGGCAGGCGCGCCCAGTCAGCGGTCATGGCGTCGTCGCTGGTCACGGCGCGTATCGCGGCCAGGTAGCCGTAAGTGCGGAAGTCGCCCATCACGCCCACGGAGCGTACGTCCGTCAGTACGGCAAAACTCTGCCACAATGAGCGGTATAGGTTGGCTTTTTTAATTTCATTCATCAGGATGTAGTCGGCGCTGCGCAGTATCTCCAGCTTCTCTCTCGTTACCTCCCCGATGCAGCGTATGGCCAGGCCGGGGCCGGGGAACGGCTGCCGCCAGACCATTTCTTCCGGCAGGCCGAGCTCTTTGCCCAGCAGCCTTACCTCGTCTTTAAAGAGGAAGCGCAGGGGCTCTAAAAGCTTCAGCGTCATGCGCGCCGGCAGCCCGCCGACGTTGTGGTGGCTTTTTATCTTGGCGGAAACGTTGCTGACCGAGCTGACGCTTTCGATGACGTCCGGGTAGAGCGTGCCCTGTCCCAGGAAGTCTACTTTGCCGATTTTTTTGGCTTCGTCCTCGAAAACGTGGATGAATTCCTCGCCGATTATCTTGCGTTTTGCCTCGGGGTCGGTAACGCCCTTGAGCTTATCGAGGAACCGGTCCGTCGCATCGACGAAGATGATATTCATGCCCAGGTTGTTCTTGAATACTTTGAGCGTTCTGTCCGCTTCCTCGCGGCGCAGCAGCCCGTTATTGACGAAGATGCATGTCAGCTGGTCGCCGATGGCCCGGTGTATCAGCGTCGCTACCACTGACGAGTCCACCCCGCCGGACAGGGCGTTGATGACCTTGCCTTTGCCCACCTGCTCCTTGATGCGCGCCATGCTTTCGCTGACGAAGTTGCCCATCGTCCAGTTGCCCTTGCAGCCGCATACCTTGTAAATGAAGTTTTGCAGGATGGTCTTGCCTTCCGTCGTGTGGACGACTTCCGGGTGGAATTGCAGCCCGAAGATATTGCTCCCGTTGCCGATGACGGCATTGGGCGAGTTTTCCGTATACGCCAGGGCGCTGAAGCCCGGCGGCATTTGTTCTATTTTATCGCCGTGGCTCATCCAGACCGGCGTCGATGGCGGCAGGTTGGCGAATAACGGGGAGTCCTGCTGGTTCAGGTGCAGTACCGCATGGCCGTATTCCCGCCGCGTGCCCGGCGTTACCTGGCCGCCCAGTTGTTTGGTAATAACCTGCATGCCGTAGCAGATGCCCAGCACCGGCAGGTGGCTTTCGTAGATATAAGCGGGGGCGAGGGGGGCATTGGCGTCGTAGACGCTGGCGGGCCCGCCGGAAAGAATGAAGCCTTTGGGGTTCAGCGGGGCGATTTTCTCCCAGGGGGTATCGTGGGGGAGCAGTTCGCAGTAGACCTGCGCCTCGCGGACGCGCCGGGCGATGAGCATGTTGTACTGGGAGCCGAAGTCCAGGACAATAATCGCTTCGCGCTTGGCGCTGGAAGCAGTTTCCTCGGCTGCCGCCGGATGCGCGCCGCTGTGTTCTTTAGCGATTTCGAGATAGGTTGACACCTCGATATCGTCAGTGGTGGCTATCCGATGGCTCTCATCCGGGGATGGATTAAGGTTTTCATTAACCATCTTATAGAACACAATTTACCATTATGCTATACTAATTTCAAGTGGAGGAAGAGTTTTTCTGAAGCTGGAGAGCGCCTTTCCCCGGAAAATATTTTTTAATGCCTTGCCTCCCCTGGATTGATGGCCTCTGTGGAAATATTTGAATTTTTTAGCGATAGCCCCGCCGCCACCCAGGCGCTCGGCAAAAAGATCGGGGAGCGTCTCTCTGCGGGCAGCATTATCGCTTTATCGGGGGAACTGGGCTGCGGCAAGACGTTATTGACGCGCGGCGTCTGTGATGGATTGGGTGTCCCGCTGCGGCAGGTGAGCAGTCCCACCTTCGTCCTCGTTAACGAGTACCTTGGACGGCTTCCCGTCTTTCATATGGATTTATACCGCCTTGACAACATCGACGACGGGTTTGAGATAGGCATTATGGACTATTTTAATCGTGCGGAAACCGGGGTAATGTTAATCGAGTGGGCGGAGAAAATGCTTTCCCTCCTCCCCGCCGGTATTTTAAAAGTTGAATATGAAATCACCGGCCCGGAGCAAAGGAAGATAAAGTTCTCTTCATCGGGGAATAATTTTGACGCTGTGTTTAAAGGATTAAAACAATCATGATTGTGCTGGGTATAGATACTTCCGGGTATATCAATGCCGTTGGCGTCGGCGATGGTGAACGGGTTCTGGCGGATAACCGCTTTCCGGCCAAAACGGATACCCTGGAGCAGATTGTGGCTAACATCGATGCTACCCTCAAGCAGGCCGGTATCGCTTTAAAGGATGTGGCGGGAATAGGGGTGGGCCTGGGTCCCGGTTCCTGGACGGGCATCAAGGTGGGCGTAACGGTCGGGAAAATGCTGGCGTACAGTACCGGCAAGCCTGTTATCGGCATTCCCACACTGGAAGCATTAGCCTACAGCGTCCGGGAGGAAACTTTACCGGTCTACAGCGTCATCGGCGCCGGTGTCCGGGACATGGTTTATGCCGCCCGTTACGGCTTTAAGGAAAATGAGCCTGTTCGATACGGGGATTATTTTGCCGGGGATTTGCGGGGTTTATCCCAAATCATACTTGAGTCCATCGTGCTGACAGGCCAAAACGCCTTGCTGTATCGGGATGTAATGCTTGGGAAAAATGAGCCTGCTCAAGATAAGCATGGTGATATTTTGAAAAATAATTTACATAATGTTGGAAAACCGACCAAAAACGAGCCTGCTCAATCAGGGAAAAGTGCCAAAGTAGGGAGTGTTTCCCCCAATAGCCTCATCAAAGCTATTGAAAATGAGCCTGCTGGAGCGTCGGTTGCCTGCCTGGCCGCCATGCGTCTGGCCCGCGGCCGGAGCGATAATCCGCTTTCTCTGGCACCGCTTTACCTCAAAGAATCAACCGCCAGGGTTTTTGTAAATAAATACGTGGGGAATAAGTAAATAGTCCTCCCCCTTTGAAAAAGGGGGATAAGAGGGGGATTTAAGTAAACATTCCTCTCCCTTGGTGGGAGAGGTTAGGTGAGGGTGAATAAAATTGAGCTTGAAAGGGCTTTTGGAATAATAAATGCTAGTCTTGGGTATTGAAACCTCCTGCGATGAAACATCCGCCGCTGTGGTGGCAGACGGCAAGACGATTTTATCCAGCACCATCGCCGCGCAGCTCGACCTGCTGAAAAAGTATGGCGGCGTGGTGCCGGAGGTGGCCGCCCGCCGTCACGCGGAGCTTATCGGCTACGTCATTAAAGAGGCTCTGGACACGTCCGGCAAGACCTTGGATGATATCAACGCCGTTGCCGTCACGTCCCGCCAGGGCTTAATCGGCTGCCTCATGGTGGGCGTCTCGGCGGCTAAAGCGGTAAGCTACGCCCGCAACCTGCCGCTCATCGGCGTGCACCATATCGAGGGGCATATCTACGCCAACCGCTTAAGCAACCCGGACCTCCCGTTTCCCCATGTCTGCCTGACGGTCTCCGGCGGCCACAACATGGTTTTGTACGTGGAAGATCCGCAGCATCTTGAACTCCTCGGTTCCACGCTGGATGATGCCGCCGGTGAGGCTTTTGATAAGGTCGCCAAGTTCCTGGGGCTGGACTTTCCCGGCGGCCCGGTCATCGATAAGCTCTCGAAGCAGGGAAATCCCCGAGCTTTCAGTTTTCCCCGCCCCATGATACGCAGCGCCGATTACGATTTCAGCTTCAGCGGACTCAAGACCGCCGTTATCAATATGTTCAAAGATAAAATCGCCGCCAATGAAAAACTGCCCTTGGCGGATATCGCCGCCAGCTTCCAGGAAGCGGTGGTGGATACGCTGGTTGCCAAGACCCTGCGCGCCGCCGAGGAAAAAGGCGTGAACGCGGTCAGCGTAACGGGCGGTGTTTCCGCCAACAGCCGCCTCCGCGAGAGCTTTCAGGAAGCCTGCCGTCAAAAAGGGCTTGCTGTATATTTTCCTAAATTGTCATTATGCACGGATAACGCCGCTATGATTGCGGCCGCCGGATACGCTAGAATAGTGAGGGGCGAAACCTCGGATTTACGTCTCAACGTGTTTCCCAACGCTCCGCTTGGGGGATGATATGAAGACGAAGCTGGAAAAAATAGATGCTGCCAGCCCTGATGTTAAGGTGCTGGAGCATGCGGCTAGGCTGATAATTAAGGGCGAAGTCGTGGTGTGTCCTACGGATACCGGTTACGCTTTTTCCGCTAACGCTTTGGACACGCGCGCTATCACCCGGGTTTTCCATTTAAAAGGCCGCTCTTATTCCAATCCCATTCACATCGCCGTAAAAACGATTGAAGAAGCGGAAAATTACGCTTACTTGAATGATGCCGCCCGTTATCTCGCCGCCCGCTACCTGCCCGGGGCGCTCACGTTAGTGCTGAAGAAAAAAGAGACTATCCCCTCGATGCTCGTCGCCGGATTGAGTACCGTCGGCATCCGGATTCCAAAGAATCCCGCCATTCTTCAGCTGGTGGCGATGACCGGCAAACCGCTTACCACCACCAGCGCCAACATCAGCGGCAAGCCCGGTACTTACGCCGTGGAAGAAATTACCGCCCAGCTTGGCGAAAATATGGAGCAGGTGGCTATGGTCCTCGACCAGGGGCCCATCAAGATGCGTGAAGTCTCCACTATCGTAGACCTGGATGCCAGCCCGCCCCAGCTCATCAGGCAGGGCAAGATAAGCTGGCTGGATATCCGTGAAGCTTTAAAGAGGTTTGAAAGACCTGCTGGAACACCGTAATTTTAATGATGTAGGAGTTGGTTATCATGAATATCGCCATCGGTTGCGACCATGGGGGGCTGGTTCTTAAGGCTCAAGTTGCAAAAATTCTTACCGAAATCGGCCACACCTACCATGATTTCGGTACTTTTACGGAAGCCTCGATGGATTACCCTGATATTGCCCTCCAGGTAGCGGAAGCCGTCGCTAAGGGTAAATATGAGCGCGGTATTTTGGTCTGCCGGACCGGTATCGGCATGTGTATCGCCGCCAATAAAGTCCGCGGCATCCGCGCCGCCCAGGTCTATAATACTTTTACCGCCCACCGCAGCCGCCAGCATAATGATGCTAACGTCATGTGCATTGCCGCGGAAGAAGAGAATCCCAAGCTGAAACCGATGATTATAGATTTTCTTGAAACGCCGTTTGAGGGCGGCCGCCATGTCAACCGCATCAACAAAATCAAAGCTATTGAAGATAAACAGTGTCAATAACCCTTACCTGTCATTCTGAGCATAGCGAAGAATCCGCTTCTTTCCCGTTATTCCTCTCCCCTTGTGGGAGAGGTTAGGTGAGGGGTATAATCAGCCAATAATAAATTCTGGGGGATTGATGTCTCCCTTTGAAAAAGGGAGATTAAGAGGGATTTTGTTTTAGTAAATGAAAAACTACACCCGTGAGTATCAGCGTAAACTCATTTCTGCGGAGGAGGCCGCCGGGCTGGTCAAATCCGGCATGTGGGTGGACTACGGCGCTATCTGCGGCTTTCCCTCCCTCATCGATGAAAAACTCGCCGCCCGCGCTCAAGAACTGACCGGCGTTAAAATCCGCGCGGAACATTCCCATACCGTTATCCCCCGCCACGCCCCCCATCAGGCGCACTTTATCTATAATTCATGGTTCCTCGGCAAGGTTGACCGGGAGAATGCTAAGAACGGCGCTTGCTCTTATATCCCCTTCGGCCTCGGCGAGGGGCCGCGCATGTATCGCCAGTGGCTTAAGGACAAGGTGGATATCACTTTTATTGAAGTTACGCCGATGGATGAAAAGGGCAACTTCAACTTCGGCACCGCCGTTACGCGCCAGAAAGCCGCCTGCGAGGTCGCCAAAACCGTGGTCATGGAGGTCAACGAGCACCAGCCGTGGGTCTGCGGCGGCTATGATGAGGTCGTTAATATCTCCAGAGTGGATTACATTGTGGAAAACCATGAGTATAAGCTCCCGGTCTTTCAGCCGGCCGTGCCCGCCCCGGAGGATGAGAAAATCGCCGCGCTTTTAGCGGAGCAGATAGGTGACGGCGCCACCATCCAGCTCGGCGTCGGCGCTATCCCCAGCGTGGTCGGGAAGCTGCTCATCAAGCATAATCTCAAAGACCTCGGCATCCATTCCGAGATGTTTAACGATAGCATGATGGAGCTTATTAAGTCCGGCGTGGTCACCGGCGCCAAGAAAAGCCTGAATAAAGACAGGTCGGTGTTCTGCTTCGCCGCGGGCTCGGAAAAGCTTTATGAGTTTATGGATAAGAACCCCGCCCTCGCCGGTTTTCCCGTTGACTATACCAACGACCCGTATACCATCGCTAAAAACAAGCAGCAGATTGCTATCAACAGCACCTTGCGCGTGGATTTGCGCGGCCAGGTCTGCTCGGAATCGGTCGGCACGCGGCAGATAAGCGGCACCGGCGGCCAGCTGGAGTTTACGCGCGGCGCTTATCTCTCCGATGGCGGTAAGGCGTTTATCTGCCTCCACGCCACCCGGGAGGGCAAAGACGGCCGGCTCATCTCTAACATCGTGCCCGTCCTTGAACTGGGAGATATGGTCACCGTCCCCGCCACGGATGTCTCTTACGTCGTCACGGAATACGGCATGGTCAACCTTAAAGGCTTGAGTGTCTGGCAGCGCGCCAAGGCGCTTATCTCTATCGCCCATCCTGACTTCCGGGAAGAACTCACCAAGGCCGCCGTCAAAGCTGGTTTCATCACCAAAGGGACGGTAGGGTTGGGGTGGGAGGAGTAATTCTCCCTCTTATCCCTCCTTACAAAGGAGGGATGGTGATAGAACATAATCATGTAAGACTAAAATTTCCCCAATCATTCTCTCCATTTCATAAGGGGAGAGTTAGAGAGGGATTTAGATAACATCCACCTCCGTTTAGCTTGACAATAAACTCGGATAGATGTTAAATTTAGATACGGGCTTGCAAGCTAAAAACGCTTGTTTTCCCTGGTCCGTCTTTAGAGACGGTTATTTTTTTAGTAGACTATTTTGGGACTTTTTCAATTTGTCTCCCTCCTTCGTAAGGAGGGAATAAGGGAGAATTAAACAATGAAAAGTGATGCTGTCAAAAAGGGAGTGGAAAGAGCGCCCCACCGGTCGCTGCTGTACGCGCTCGGCTGCACGCGGGAAGAAATCGGCCAGCCGTTCATCGGCGTTGTCAACAGCTTTACGGATGTCGTCCCCGGCCACAAGCACCTTAGAGAAATCGCGGAGGCGGTGAAAGAAGGCGTGCGCGCGGGCGGCGGCGTGCCTTTCGAGTTCAATACCGTCGCCGTGTGTGACGGCATCGCCATGAACCACGCCGGCATGAAATACAGCCTGCCCAGCCGCGAGTTGATTGCGGATTCCGTGGAAATCATGGCGGAGGCCCATGCCTTTGACGCGCTGGTTTTCATCCCCAACTGCGATAAAATCATCCCCGGCATGCTCATGGCGGCCGTGAGATTGAATATACCGTCGATATTCGTCAGCGGCGGCCCGATGCTGGCGGGCGACCTTAATGGTAAAAAGGTCGATCTCAATCACGTGTTTGAAGGCGTCGGCGAATATACCGCCGGAAAAATGACGGAAGCGGAACTGACCGAGCTGGAGCAGCATGCCTGTCCCGGCTGCGGCAGCTGCGCCGGTATGTTTACCGCCAATACGATGAATTGTCTGACCGAGGTTTTGGGCATGGGTTTGCCGGGCAACGGTACCATCCCGGCGGTGGACGCGAAGCGTCGCGCCCTGGCGCGCCGGGCCGGCGAGCAGATTATGCAGCTCCTCGCGCAGGATATAAGGCCGAAAAGCATCATTAATCATGACGCCGTCTATAACGCCTTTACCGTGGATATGGCGCTGGGCGGCAGCAGCAATACCGTGCTGCATCTTTTAGCTATCGCCAACGAGGCCGGCGCCAATTTTAACCTGGCGGAGATTAATGAAATCAGCGACCGCACTCCTTATCTCTGCAAGCTCCGCCCATCTGGCCCGCATCATATCGAGGAGCTTGACCGGGCGGGCGGCATACCGGCGGTGATGAACGAGGTTAAATCTTTATTGAAATTGAATTCCAAAACGGTCACCGGCAAAACGGTGGGCGAAAATATCAAAGGTATTAAGAATTTGAACGCTGAAGTTATCCGCCCCATGTCTAAGGCCCATTCTCCTACCGGCGGGCTGGTTTTGCTTTTCGGCAACTTGGCCCCGGAAGGCGCGGCGGTGAAAAAGGCCGCCGTGGCCCCGGAGATGATGGCGCACAAAGGCCCCGCCAGGGTGTTCGATTCTGAAGAAGAGGCTACCAAAGCCATCATGGGCAAGAAAATAAAACCCGGTGATGTTCTGGTGATTCGCTATGAGGGTCCCAAAGGCGGGCCCGGCATGCGGGAAATGCTCACGCCAACGTCCTTGATTACTGGCGCGGGGCTGGAAAAGGATGTGGCGCTGATTACTGACGGGAGGTTCTCCGGTGCGACGCGCGGTGCGTCCATCGGGCACGTATCGCCGGAAGCGGCGGCTCAAGGGCCTATCGCCGCCGTAAAAGAGGGCGATATTATCAGTATCGATATCCCCCATCACAAACTGGATGTCGAGCTGACAGAACAAGAAATTAAAGACCGCTTGAGCAAACTGCCGGCTTTCCAGCCCAGGATTAAGTCCGGCTACCTGGCCAGGTACACGGAAAGAGTTACCTCGGCCAGCCGCGGCGCGGTTTTCAGCAAATAAAGGGAGCTTATATGAAAAAAACAGGAGCGCAAATCATATGTGAGAGTCTCATCGCCGAGGGAGTGGACGTGATGTTCGGCTTCCCCGGCGGCGTGTTATTGCCGTTTTACGATACTCTGCCTCAATATCCTCAAATCAGGCATATCCTGGTACGCCATGAGCAGGGCGCGGCCCATGCGGCGGATGGCTATGCCCGCGCCACCGGCAAGGTGGGTGTTTGCATGGCTACTTCCGGACCCGGCGCCACCAACCTCGTCACCGGTATCGCTAACGCTTATCTGGATTCCGTGCCTATCGTTGCCCTGACCGGGCAGGTCTCGCGGTCGCTTATCGGCAAAGATGCCTTCCAGGAAATAGACATCGCCGGTATTACGCTGCCCATCACCAAGCACAGCTATGTGGTGATGGATACCGCCTCGCTGGCGAAAACTATCAAAGAAGCTTTTTATGTTGCGCGGTCGGGGCGGCCCGGCCCGGTGCTTATCGATATTCCCAAAGACGTGATGACGGATACGGCGGAGTTTGCTTATCCAGATAAAGTATCTTTAGCGGGTTATAAGATTCCCACCAGCGGCCATCCCACCCAGCTTAAAAGTGCCGCCAAGCTCATCAATGAGGCCAAGCGGCCGCTTATCCTGGCGGGGCGGGGTGTGATTATCTCCCAGGCCAGCGAGGAGTTGAAGCAGCTGGCGGAGAAAAGCCAGATACCCGTTATCACCACGCTGCTGGGTATCGGGTCTTTCCCGGAAAACCACGTGTTGAGCTTCGGGATGGTGGGGATGCACGGCACCGGTTATGCCAACAAGGCCGTGGACAGCACTGACCTGCTGATTGCCATCGGCACGCGTTTCAGCGACCGCGTGACCGGTAAGATAACCAACTTTGCCCCTCATGCCAGGATTATTCATATCGATATGGACCCGGCGGAAATTGGCAAGAACGTCCGCGTGGATGTCCCCATCGTGGGGGATGTCAAAGCCGTGCTCCAGGCGATGAATAAGCAAATCGAGACCAACCGGCATATTGATTGGATTGCGCAGGTTGACGAATGGCGCAAACAGCACCCCATGCTGCATACGGGAGTCGGCTCCGGGCTTTTGCCGCAGTACATCATCAGCAAGCTGTACGAAGCCACTAAAGGTGACGCTATTATCGTGACCGGCGTGGGGCAGCACCAGATGTGGGCCGCCCAGCACTATATTTACCACAGCCCGGATACCTTTATTTCCTCCGGCGGCCTCGGCACGATGGGCTTTGGCTTGCCGGCGGGGATGGGCGCCAAGGTGGGCCGCCCGGATAAAGCGGTGTGGGTCATTGATGGCGATGGCAGCCTGCAGATGACCATTCAGGAGCTTGGCACCATCGTTCAGGATAATATCGCCGTGAAAATCGCGGTGATGAATAACGGCTATCTGGGCATGGTGCGGCAGTGGCAGGACCTGTTCTACAAGAAGAACTATGTCGCCACCCCGCTTTCCTGCCCGGACTTCGTGAGAATCGCGGAAGCGTATTGTATCGCCGGCGTTCAGGTGACCCGGCGGGAAGAAGTCGAGCCGGCTATTGAACAGGCGATGGCGCATGACGGCCCGTTTTTGGTTAATTTCATGATTGAACCGGAGGAAAACGTCTACCCCATTGTGCCGCCGGGGGCCGCCAATATTGAGTTTATCGATATGCCGAAGAAAGAGGTGTCTGCATGGCAACGCAAAAGCACACCCTAGTCGCTATTGTCCAGGATAAACCTGGCGTTCTCAACCGCATGGTGAGCCTTTTCCGCCGCCGCGGCTTCAATATCGATAGTATTGCCGTCGGCCACAGCGAGTTAGCGCATCTTTCCCGCGTGACCATCGTCGTTAACGGGACAACGGCTACGGTCGAGCAGGTCAGGAAACAGCTGGACAAGCTTATCGATATCGTGAAGGTATTCGATATCACCAGCGAAAAGCTTACCGGGCGGGAGCTGGCGCTCGTTAAGGTTAAGGCCAGCTCATCCACCCGCAGTGAAATCATTGAGATTGCGGATATTTTCCGCGCCAATATCGTGGACGTGGCCTCGGACTCGCTCACCGTAGAAATCACCGGGGATGAAGATAAAATAGATTCCATGCTCAAGCTGCTCGGCGGCTTTGGTATTAAAGAGATTGCCCGCACCGGCCGCATCGCCATGGTACGCGGCAATATCGGCGTCATGCCGCCGGATGAAAAAGCGGCAAAACCGCGTGCTAAAAAGCCGGCGGCTTAACTAGCCTGGTACATTAAGTGATAGTTGTTTGTCATCTTCTTGCGGCTTACTTTTTTTGATGCGGATAGTGAAATAAAAAGTGCTGCCCCGGTTAATCTGGCTTTCTACCCAGATTCTGCCTCCGTGGGCTTCTGTCAGGGCTTTGCACAGGCTCAAACCCAGTCCGAAGCCCCCGGGGTCTTTTTCCAGTTTTTCTTCGATGCGGTAAAAATGGTCGAATATTTTGTTCAATTCGCCCTCGGCGATGCCTCGCCCCTGGTCGGTGATGCTTACCTGCAGTTCATCGGCTATTACCTCCGCCCGCACCGTTATTTCCGTACCTTCTGATGAATATTTAACCGCGTTGTTCAGGATATTATCGATGATTTCCCGGAAACGCGCGGCATCTGCCGTCACCATGGGTAGCCTTCTTTTTATATAGACTTTGAAAGTGTACTTCGGCGCTCTTAACTTGGCCTCATTGATGGCTTGCAATAAGATGGCGCGCGGTTTGACCGGCTGCAAATTCAGTTTGAGCAAACCCGCTTCCAGTCTCGTTACATCCAGCAGGTGGTCCAGGAGTTCTGCCAGCCGGTCGGTTGATTGGTCGATTGCCTCCAGCGATTCCCATTGTTGCTCTTTTTTCAAGTCATTATAATACTTGAGCATCATGGTGGCATAACCCTTGATGCTGGCCAGCGGCGTGCGCAGTTCATGAGATACCGTAGAAAGCAGATTTGTTCTATGTTTATCTATTTCCTGGTATTCATATATTTTCCTGCGGGCTTCTTCAGCCTGCTTTTGAGTGGTGAGGTCTATAATGACTGCCAGGATACCTAAAATAGTATCTCCAGTATCTTTGACCATTGCCCTCACCAGTTCTACCGGCAATTCCGTGCCGTCTTTTTTAAGCAGGGTGAATACTTCACTTTTATTGTAGCCTGTCGCGAGTATATTCTTTCTGGTTTCTATTATCTGCTCGCAGTCGCTGGCGATGAACAATTCCTGGAGTTTTTTCGTGGTTAGTTCCTCCTCCGTATAACCGCTTAGCTTTAGCATCGCCTGGTTTGCCTTTAAAATCGTGCCTTCGGTATCGTTAATCGTCAACCCTAACGGGACTGTTTCCACTATCAGTTGCAGCTTCTCTTCGGAATCGCGCAATTCGTTTTCCGTTTTTATCCGTTTCTCGATATCATCCGCCAGCTCTTTGGTCTTTTTCCTCACCTGGTATCTTAAGAGAGAGCTGCCGCCTGCCAGCAACAGGGTTATCACCCCGATGCCGATCAGCATCCATTTTGCCCAATCGGGGAACACCGTCTTTCCGATAGAGCTTTCCCCGAACCATTTGCGCAGTGACTGGAAGTAAATGGAATGCGGGTTGTCCTTTAGCTGGTCGAGGTTGGTATCGATTTTTCCCAGCAGATAGGTGCTTAGAGCTGCTTCCTTGGGAACGGCGAAGTAAAGCTTTGTCGGCTGGAAAATGATAGAGGTCTGGATGATGTTGTAATCACTGTCGTGGGTGTAGCCAAAGTCTTTACCGACCACTCCGGCGTCGGCGCTTTTGCTATCCAGCATCTCAAATACCTGGAGGTAGTTATCCAGGTAGATGAAGGTACAATTCACATTAAACTCTTTAGCTAAAGACTTTATGCCTTCCGGCCCATCGACATTGTTGCTCCCCTTCATCACCGCCACCTTCTTGTCATTCAAGTCCAGGATAGAAGTTATCTCTGTTCCGGCCGGCGCGTAAACCATCGCCCAGGTCATGTACGCGGGTTCGTTAGAGAAATTGAATTTAGCCGCCCATTCCGGGGTATTGGCCACGTTCGGCATCAGGTCGATTTCCTGGTTATCCAGCATTTTCAGGCAATCATCCCAGGTGCCGTGGACATACTCGATTTTCCAGTCTTCTTTGGCGGCGATGTACTCGATAATATCCGGCCAGAATCCGGCTACCTTGCCCTGGTCATCGGTGAAGATTCTGGGCTCGTTCTCATATACGCCTACTCTTACCGTCAGCGGGTCGGCTGCCATAGCGGCAGTAGAAGTCCATAAAGAGGACATCGCCAGCAGAAGTATTATTAACAGCTTCTTCATCTGCGTATCCTCTCCTGTGCAAAGTCAAGTAGTAAGTCTATACCCGTATGTATACAAATGTCAAATATATGGACAACAGTGTCCGCCTCTGGTTCATGTAAACATGACACGCCGGGTCAGTCATGTATTTTGGTGAAGCTATAGACAATCTCGCCAATATCATATATAATGTTTCAATATAGCCATGTCGTACATAAATTGTTCCAACATAGTGAGAATTAGCCTCATCCTTATTAGCCCCTCCCTGAAATAGGCGAGGGGAATCGGCGTTTGTCTTAATTTTTAATTCTCATAGGAGGAACAAATTACATGGACAGGGTTACCATTTTTGATACTACACTGCGGGATGGGGAGCAGGCGGCGGGTGGTTCGCTCAACGTTCAGGAAAAGCTGGAAATCGCGCGCCAGCTGGAAAAGCTGGGCGTAGATGTCATCGAGGCCGGTTTCCCGGTCACTTCCCCCGGCGATTTTGAAGCGGTCCGTCTTATTGCGCAGGAAGTCCGCAATCCGTCTATCTGCGCGCTGATGCACGCCAATATCGTCGCCATTGACCGTTCCTGGGAAGCTATTAAAGGCGGGTCTAATCCGCGCATCCATATCGTCCTTTCTTCTTCGGATATCCATCTGTTCTACCAGCTCAAGAAAAGCCGGGAACAGATTCTCCAGATGTCCTGCGATACGGTTGAGCACGCGCGGAAATACACGAGCAATATCGAGTTTTCCGCCATGGACGCCTCCCGCACGGAGCCGGAGTTTATCTATCAGCTGTTAAAGGCCGTTATCGATGCCGGGGCTTCTACCGTCAACATCCCGGATACGGTCGGCTACGCCATGCCGCACCAGTGGGGGGAATTTATCGCCGGCGTCTTTAAAAACGTGCCTAATATCGATAAAGCCGTCGTTAGCGTGCATTGCCATAACGACCTCGGTCTGGCGGTGGCTAACAGTCTGGAAGCCATCCGCTGCGGCGCCCGCCAGGTGGAAGGCACCGTTAACGGCATCGGCGAGCGCGCCGGCAACGCCGCGCTGGAGGAAATCATCATGGCCGTCAAGACCCGTGCGGACTTTTTCAGCCTGACGACAAATATCGATACGAAGCAGATATACCGCACCAGCCGCCTGGTTAGCGACCTCACCGGCTTTCCGGTGCAGCCCAATAAGGCGGTGGTGGGGGGCAACGCTTTCCGGCATACCTCCGGCCTGCACGTGGACGGCATGATTAAAAAGTCTTCCACCTATGAAATCATGGACCCGCGCTCTGTCGGTATCCCGGGCAGTTCTTTGGTGCTGGGCAAGACATCCGGCCGCCACGCTTTTAAGGAAAGGCTCTCCGAGCTGGGGTATACGTTATCGGATGATGATTTCGCCAAGGCCTTCGCCTCGTTTAAGGAGCTGGCGGACAAGAAAAAGGATATCACTGACCGCGATATCGAGTCGCTGGTGGCGGAAGAGCGTCGCACCATCTCCGAGGAGTACCACCTTGACCGCGTGCAGGTCACCTGCGGCGACCAGGGCCTCCCCATGGCCGGCGTCCGGCTTTTGCACCATGACGGCCCGGATGGTAAGGAATATATTGAAGGCGCCGCCCTGGGCACCGGCCCGGTGGATGCCGTCTATAAGGCCATCAACCTCTGTGTCGAGGAACCGAACACCCTCACCGAGTTCACGGTCAAGTCCGTCACGGAGGGCATCGACGCCATCGGCGAGGTGCTGATTCGTATTGAAAGCGATGGCATTACCTATACCGGCCGCGGCGCGGATACGGATATCATTGTGTCCAGCGCCAAAGCCTATATCAACGCCTTGAATAGATTGCTCGCGGCCAAGCAGGGCAAGACGGAATAAATAAGATAATTTTAGAGGAGAAATACCTTGAACATAGCAGAGAAAATACTGGCGGCGCACGCCGGTAAAAAAGAAGTGGCCCCCGGCGAGTTTATCAATTGTAAGGTCGATATGGTTCTCTCGAACGATATCACCGCCCCCATTGCTATCCGGGAGTTTAAGAGGCTGGGCGTTGCCAGGGTCTTCGACCCGTCTAAAATCGTGATGGTCGCTGACCATTTTGTGCCGAACAAAGATATCCCTTCGGCGGAGCAGGCCAAACAGATGCGCGGGTTCTGCATCGAGCAGGGAATACGGTTCTATGATGTCGGCGAGATGGGCATCGAGCATGCCCTCCTGCCGGAGCAGGGACTCGTTCTCCCCGGCGATGTGGTCATCGGGGCGGATTCCCATACCTGTACCTATGGCGCTATCGGCGCTTTCTCCACCGGCATGGGTTCGACGGATATCGCGGTCGGCATGGCTACCGGGGATATCTGGATGAAGGGCCCGCCCACCATCAAGTTCGTCTTTCACAGCAAACCCGGCAAATGGGTAGGGGGCAAAGACCTGATTCTTTACACCATCGGGCAGATTGGCGTGGACGGCGCTTTATACGCCGCCATGGAGTTTCACGGCGAGGCTATTGACGCTCTCTCCGTCGAGGGACGCCTGACGATGGCCAACATGGCTATCGAGGCCGGTGGCAAAGCCGGTATCTTCCACGTGGATAAAAAGACGGAAGCCTACGTTAAGCCCAGGGCCAAACGTCCTTATAAGGTCTATGCTTCGGACCCGGATGCGCAATACGCGCAGGTCTTTGAATGGGACGCTAACAAAATAGAGCCGCAGGTCTCCCTGCCGCATTCTCCGGCCAACGCCAAACCGGTCAGTGAAGTGAAGGATGTGAAAATCGACCAGTCGGTCATCGGCAGCTGCACCAACGGCCGCATCGAAGATTTACGGCTGGCCGCTAAAGTTATCAAGGGTCATAAGGTTGCCCCCGGCATGCGCTGTATCGTCATTCCCGGCACGCAGCAGGTCTACCTGGACGCTTTGAAGGAGGGCCTCATCGAGATATTCATCAAAGCGGGCGCGGCGTTCAGCACGCCCACCTGCGGGCCGTGCCTCGGCGGGCACATGGGCGTCCTGGCGGAAGGGGAGCGGTCTATCTCCACCACCAACCGCAACTTTGTCGGCCGCATGGGCCATACCAAGTCGGAGGTCTACCTTGCCAACCCCGCCGTCGCCGCCGCCAGCGCCGTCACGGGTAAGATTTCTCACCCGGACGAGGTGATGGGATAGGAAAATCATCCTCCCCCTTTGAAAAAGGGGGATAAGAGGGGGATTTTGAGCATGGCTAAACTAAAAGAAACTTGGAAAGAGAAACTTGGCTCCACGGCCAAACGGCAGAACCTGCCGCGCGTTTTTGAAGTAGAAGGGAATATGAGCAGAAAATGGGGAGAAGGCACCTGCGTTATCCCCTCGCCGGTAGAAGTGGACGCCTTAATGAAAAGCGTGCCGGAAGGTAAGCTCATCACCATCAACCAGATACGAGAATACATGGCGAAGAAATACAATGCCACCTTTGGCTGCCCCATCACCACCGGCATCTTTGTCGGGATGGCGGCTAAAGCCGCCGCCGAGGATGCCGCCGCCGGTAAAAAGGACATTACGCCTTACTGGCGCACCATGAAGGGCAAAGGAGAGCTTAACGAAAAGTATCCCGGTGGCATAGCGGAACAGGCGGCCAAGCTCAAAGCCGAGGGGCATACTATAGAAAAGGATAAAGCCGGTAAACCGAAGCGGGTGAAGGGATGGGAAGATAAACTGGTTAAGGTATAAACCCCGTTTTTCCTCTCCCTCGATGGGAGAGGCTAGGTGAGGGTGAAAGACAGGGAACCGGACTAATGATGATGGGTTTGTCCGGTCATCGTCTTCCTGAATAAAGGAAGATGAGGGAAAAATTCGGGGGCAAAAGGGTGGGGACTAAAAACTGTAGACTGTGAACTGTAAACTTAAAAAGGAGTCATATGAAACTAAAAGGCAAAGTTTTTAAATACGGCGCTAACGTGGATACGGACGCTATTATCCCCGCCCGTTACCTTAATGTGTCCGAGCCTGCCGCGCTGGCGAAGCACTGCATGGAAGATATTGACCTTGATTTTGTAAAGAAGGTGCAGCCGGGGGATATCATCGTCGCTACGACTAATTTTGGCTGCGGCTCATCGCGGGAACATGCCCCCCTGGCCATTAAGGCGTCCGGCGTGTCCTGCGTCATCGCCAAGAGCTTTGCGCGCATCTTCTTCCGCAACGCCATCAACATCGGCCTGCCGCTGCTGGAAAGCGCGGCAGCGGTGGATAACACTAATGCCGGAGATACGCTGGAAGTAGACCTGGCCAAAGGGGAGATTAAGAACCTCACCAGCGGCAAAACTTTTACGGCCAAGCCTTACCCGGACTTCATGTCGGAGTTGATTAATGCCGGCGGCCTGGTGGAGTATACAAAGCAAAGATTGGCCAACGTAAAATAAATATATTACTAAGTAGCATCAGAGAAAGGAAAAAACTGTGAATTTTAATATCGTTGTAACCCCCGGCGATGGCGTCGGGCCGGAAATAGTAGCGGAGACGGTAAAAGTACTTAAACAGATTGAAAAGAAATATGGTCATAAATTCAATCTGAATTACCGTCTTATCGGCGGCGCCGCCATTGATGAAGAAGGTGTTGCGGTATCTAAAGAGACATTAGAGCTCGCGAAAAGAGCCGATGCCGTACTGCTGGGCGCGGTGGGCGGCCCCAAATGGGATGATCCTCTGGCTAAAGTCCGCCCGGAAGACGGCCTGCTGGAAACACGGAAATATCTCGGCCTCTTCGCCAACCTGCGGCCCGTCAAGCTCTTCCCCATGCTGATTGATTCCTCCAACCTGAAACCGGAAGTCGTTAAAGGCGTGGATTTCATTTTCGTGCGGGAGCTGACCGGCGGCCTGTACTTCGGCACGCCCAAAAAGCGCTGGGAGGAAAAGGGGACGCGGTGGGGCGTGGATTCCATGCTGTACTCGGATAAAGAGATAGAGCGCATCGTCAAAGTGGGCTTTGAGCTGGCTAAACAGCGCAAGAAGAAGCTCATCTCGGTAGATAAAGCCAATGTGCTGGAAAGCTCCCGGCTCTGGCGGACGGTAGCCGTGGAAGTAGCCAAACAGTATCCTGACGTTGAGCTGGAGCATATGCTCGTCGATGCCTGCTCGATGCGCCTCATCCAGAACCCGCGCTACCTGGATGTGCTGGTCACGGAAAACACCTTCGGGGATATTTTGACGGACGAGGCGTCCATGCTGGCGGGCTCGATGGGTATGCTGCCATCGGCCAGTCTGGCGGGTGTCCCGCAGTCCGGTGTAAAAATCTTCGGCCTTTATGAGCCGATTCACGGCAGCGCGCCGCGCCATACCGGTAAAAATGAAATCAATCCTATCGCCACCATTTTGAGCGCCGCGATGCTGCTGCGTTATTCCTGCGCGCTGGAAAAAGAAGCTAAAGCCGTGGAAAACGCGGTCGATGCCGTCTTGCAGGAAGGCTATCGCACCTATGACATCATGAGCGCTGGCATGAAAAAGGTGGGGACAAAAGAAATCGGCGACCTTATTGCCGGGAAGATATAGAACAGAAACGAACGAATAACATGTCATTGCGGGCCATTACGATGAAATCGGAAGGCGAAGCAGTCTCACTGATGGTCGGCGGGATTGCCACCTCGCAATGACGGCAGGCGGAGGCAGATAATGGCTGAAGTAAAGCTATACGATACGACGTTGCGGGACGGCGCCCAGAGCGAGGGTATCTCTTTCTCGGTGGTGGATAAACTGCATATTGCCCAAAAGCTGGATGAGCTTGGCATCCACTATATCGAGGGCGGCTGGCCGGGCTCCAACCCCAAAGACGCCGAGTTTTACCGGCGGGCGAAGGAACTCAAGCTGAAGCATGCCAAAATCGTGGCGTTCGGCAGCACGCGCCGGGCCGGCATCAAAGCGGAAGATGATAGCAACCTCCTCAAACTGCTGGAGGCGGAAGTTAAATACGCGACGCTGGTGGCGAAGAGCTCTAATCTGCAGGTTGAGCGGGTGCTCCGGACGACCCTGGATGAAAACCTGGCGATGATTGACGATTCGATACGTTTTCTTAAAACAAAGGGCATCGAGGTGTTCTTCGATGCGGAGCACTACTTCGATGGCTACAAATCGGATGCCGCATACGCGCTCAAGACGCTGGAAGTAGCCGCGTCAGCCGGGGCTGCCTGCCTTGTCCTCTGTGATACCAACGGCGGGATGCTGCCGGATGAAATAACCGCGGCGACAAAAGCGGCGTTGAAAGTCGGCGTACCGCTCGGCATCCACTGCCATAACGACGGCGGGCTGGCGCTGGCGAATACGCTGGCCTCGGTTAAGGCCGGAGCAGTGCAGGTGCAGGGTACCATGAACGGCTATGGTGAAAGGACCGGCAACGCCGACCTCTGTACGATAATCCCCGCCCTGAAGCTGAAAATGGGTATCGATTGCATCAGCGATAAGCAGTTGGCGTCATTAACGGAAATAGCCCATTACGTTAGCGAGTTGGCTAATATCGCCCCGGACCCTTATGCCCCTTATATCGGCTCCAGCGCTTTCAGCCACAAAGCCGGCTATCATATGGATGGCGTGATGAAATGGCCGGATGCCTACCAGCATATCGACCCCTCCAAAGTGGGCAACAAACCGCGTACGGTTGTCTCTGACCAGTCCGGTAAACGCAATATCGTCACCAAGGCCAAAGAGCTTGGCATTGACCTGTCCGATGCGGAAAAAGAGGTCAAGGGCCTGCTGGAGCGCGTTAAGCACCTGGAAAGCCTCGGCTTTCAGTACGATAACGCGGAGGCTTCTTTTGAGTTATTGCTGCACAAGGCTAAACCGGATTATCAATCGCCCTTTGAGCTGGTCGATTTTATGGTAGTGGTAGAGAGCCGGCGGCGGCCATCCACGCGTAAAGAATCGGAGCAGATGCTTTCGGAAGCTATCGTCAAAGTTAAGGTAGGCGGAGAGGTATTCCATACCGCGGCGGAAGGGGATGGCCCGGTCAACGCTCTTGACCTTGCCTTGCGCAAAGCGTTATGCCAGTACTATCCCGAGCTCACCCAGGTCAAGCTGGTCGATTACAAAGTGCGTATTCTGGAAGAAAGCACCGGCACGGAAAGCCAGGTGCGCGTGCTCATCGAGTCGTCCGATGGCATCAAAGAATGGCGGACGGTCGGCGGCTCCACCAACATCATCGAGGCCAGCTGGCTGGCGCTGGCGGACGGCCTGGAGTGGTGGCTTTTAAAGAATAAGAAAAAATAATCAGAGGGCTTTTTCATAAGACCTGAAGAGGGGCGCATGTCTCTCTTCCTTTTTATCGTTATTCTGACGAAGGGCAGAATCAATTTTCAACTATCTTTTATCCAGGGGTATTGGCGTCTCCCTTTTATAAAGGGAGACAGGAGAGGGATTTTGATATCACCCCGGCCCCACTATTTTGTGTCTGATTACTTTTTGATGAGCCCCTGTTATAGTATAATAATTACTGAAGCTGACTATAGAATGAAAAATAGACCGGAGGCCTGTTATGGGTGATATTAAAACCGCCGCGGAAATAGCCATGGAAAAACTCGCGCAAATCGGCGAGCCTACGGAACAGGAACGCCTTAAGTGGAAATACGGCCCGGAAGGTGAAAAACTCGCCGCTTTATACCTCCGGGAAGATATCAACCTCGTTGCTGAAGTCAAGAAGTTCGATGATAAAGCCAGGAATTTTATTATCAAAAGCGTTAACGAGATACTCTTGCGCAATATCAGCCTGCCGCGCAACGATGTCATCCGCAAGACCAATAAAAAATCGATGGACGGCCTCAAAGCTTTAAAGAATAATAAATCCGCCGTGGAAAACGTCTTTAAAAAGATGCAGCATGTGCTAGACCATTATGTGCAGGAAGGCACCCAGCAAAAGAAGCAGGCTTACGAACAGCTTAAGCAGGAGTTCGAGGCGAAGATACAGCAGGCCATCAGGAAACAGACGGGCACCAACGCCCGCATGAAGATAGACGTGGAAAAGCAGCCGCAGTTCCAGGAGGAATGGGCGCAGTTGCAGTCCCAGATGGAAGGGCAGTATATCCAGCTGCTGGATGAATACAAGCAGGCGCTGGCGGCTATCGACTGAAGGTAAGATGGACAGTGAGAGCGAAAGAATAGAGTACGCGGCGCGCCATACCGAGATTGTGCGGCACCCCCGCCAGCACCTCGCGACGTTTGGCATAACCAATATTTATTATTACATTCTTTCCGAGCCTACCTATTCGGAAATCTCCAGTGACGTGAACGAGACGGTCATCCGGGAGGGCAGGGTAATCGCGGAAAGGCCCAAGATAGTTACCCCTTATTATCTCACGCACCTGGAAGGGTTCAGCTATGACGCGCGGCAGTACTTCGAGAAGCTGCTGATGCTGCACGGCCCCAATGCGCCCGGCCTCTTTTATACCTATAAGAACGAGCCCGGGGGACTCAATATCGTTTCGGACAGCCTGCCGGCGGTTGTCGATAAGCTTAATGATGATATCGATAAGAAAAACGACCCCCTGGCTACCATTATCAAAGGCCAGGACGATATGTGGGATGTATCGCTCCTGAAGTTCATCTATGAAATCACCAGCCGTTCCGTCCAGAGCAACCTGGCGCAGTTAAGCTCGCGGGGGATGCTGGGGATGAGCCACGGCGGCGTGCCGGTAGGCGCCCGCCGGATTATCGAGGAGATGTTCGCCCAGGCCCACCGCGGTGAAATCAAAATACATGACCTGGAACGGGAATTGAACCGCTGGGGCGTCTTCGAGGAATACCAGGACCGGTTCTTCGCGCTGGTCAAAGGCAGATAGACGGATATCGGGAATAGGGTAGATGGTTAAGGAGGGGGAATACTGCAAATGTCAAATAAGTACCGGGGTCGAATAGCCCCGCCTCTTTACCCCCGGCGTCACTCCCGCCTTCGCGGGAATCCATCTTCTATCGATATAGTAAGCGGTAGCTAAAAACGGCATACCAGGTTTGCCATAACCGGCGGGAAAGGACAAAAAATGGAGATAACCCACATCAAAGCGCGCGACCTTTCCGAGGCATGGTTTCTCTGCCTGGGCAAAGCCCTTAGTGAAGGCTACGAATATAAAATCGACCGCGGCAGTTATGCGGGGCAGCGGCGCAAAGAGCTAGATTTAGCCGTCGTCCAGATAGAGTATCCCGGCACGCGCCCGCTGGTGCCGGATGTGCCGCAAGGCATACCCGCGCCCAGCACTATGGAATACGTGGAAAATTACCTGCCTTACCTGATGACGTCCTGCCGGAAAGAAGGCGAGCAGTACACCTACGGCCAGTATCTGGAAAAACAGATAGAAGAAGTCATCAGGATGTATAAAAGGGATGGCTATAACACCAATCAGGCCTTCATGGCGGTGGGGAATGAGAACTCCATCGGCCTGCCGGACCCGCCGTGCCTGCGCATGATAGATACCAGGATACGTCACGGCAAGCTGAACTTCGTGGTATATTTCCGGTCGTGGGACCTGTGGGCGGGCTTTCCTTCCAACCTGGCGGCCATACAGCTCCTTAAGGAGTACATGTCCAGCGAGATCGGGGTGGTGGACGGCGAGATAGTGTCCATGAGCAAGGGCCTGCACCTTTACGAGTACAGCTGGGAGCTGGCCAAAGCCGTGGTGCGGGTATCGTAAAACCCGGGCGACATTTACCGGTTGCCAGTTATCATTTTTTGGTTTACAGTTAATAAAGAGCGGAGTGCGTTAGCGATAGGGGTTGCGCCCCTCTCGTATCAATCCCCTCTCCAAACACAGAATCGGTGGCTTTCCGCTCTCTATAGTTTGGAGGGGGCAGGGTAGCGCAGACAGCGTAAAACGGGAGCGCTTAACATAAAACAAACCAGCTTCAAATAGCTTCCGGTTTAACATAAAACAAATAAAATCAATTCAGCTTCGTTTTGAAGCTAAGACACCAGGAAAAAAATTTTAAAAACAAATCGATGAATAACGTGTCACTGCGAGCCGTTATGATGAAATCGGAAGGCTAAGCAATGACAGCCGGAAAGAGGATGAAAAGATAATGGATTATATTGAAACTGTAGCTGATATGATTGTTGCATCTGAAAGGGTCGTGGTCTTTACCGGGGCGGGTTTCAGCACGGAATCTGATATACCGGACTTCCGCGGGCCGCAGGGCGTATGGAGCAAGTTCGACCCCGATGAATTGAACCTGCCCAACTTCCTGCGCAGTGAGGAAATCCGGGAGAAATACTGGCAGGTGCATAAACTGTTCTGGGAAGCGGTCAAAGACGCCAAACCCAACAGCGGCCACTATGCCGTCACCGAACTGCATAACATGGGTAAGCTGGACTGTGTCATTACCCAGAATACGGACGGCCTGCACCAGAAATCCGGCACGCCGGAAGGCAAGATGCTGGAGCTTCACGGCACGATGCATTGGGTGGATTGCCTGGATTGCCGCAAGCGGTATCCCCGTGATTACGCCCATCAAAAAATGCTCTCTGGTGAGAAAGTGCCCCGCTGCGGCGGCTGTAACGGCATCCTCAAACCGGCCACCGTCGCTTACGGCCAGTCCTTGCCGGAAAGGGAAACGCAGGAGGCCGTGCAGCGGTCGTCAACCTGCAATCACTTCCTGGCGGCGGGTTCGTCGCTGGTGGAGTATCCCGCGGCGGAGATGCCCGTCCTGGCTAAGAGAAACGGCGCCCGCCTGGTGATTCTTAACATCGGGGAAACTCCCCACGACCACATGGCGGATATCCTCATCGGAGAAAAGACCGGCGCGACTTTATCCAGTAT
>DAOUGB010000036.1:0-4615 GCA_034429595.1 Dehalococcoidales bacterium | reverse complement strand
TCGGCGATGACGACCCGGCGCTGGACGCCGAGGTCATCGATATGGCATGGAATTTTTATAAATCCATCGGCCTGGAGAAAATAAACCTCCAGTTGAACAGCATCGGCTGTAAAGCCTGCCGGCCGCAGTACTTAACAAACCTGAAAGAATATTATAAACAGTACGCGGCCCAGCTTTGCAACGATTGCCAGAACCGGCTGGAGAAAAATCCGCTGCGTCTCCTTGATTGCAAACAAGAGTCCTGCCAGGGTTTCGCGGAAAACGCACCGCACGGCATAGACAGGCTTTGTCCCGACTGCGCCGCGCATTTCAAACAACTGCAAAAATACCTGGGCCTGCTGCAAATTCCTTTCCAGCTCAACCACCGGCTGGTGCGCGGTCTGGATTATTATACCCGCACCGTCTTTGAAATCCAGCCGGAGGTGGAAGGCGGACAGAGCACTATCGGGGGCGGGGGAAGATATGATGGTCTGATAGAAGAACTGGGCGGCAAGGCCACGCCGGCAATAGGGTTTGCGACCGGCATGGAGAGAATCATCCTTAATCTGAAAAGCCAGGGCATTAACATACCCGAACCGTTCGCGCTGCAGGTCTACATCGCTTACCTGGGCGATGCCGCGCGGGATGAAGCAATCAAACTTACCGCCAATCTGCGCCGGGCGGGCATCAGCACCGCAGTTTCCAGCGGCAGTAAAAGCCTTAAGTCACAGTTAAGACAGGCCAATACGCTGGGGGCGCTTTACACGGTAATCATCGGGGAGGAGGAAGTCAAAGCCGGGACTGCCGCCCTGCGCCATATGGCGGATGCAACCCAGGAGACCATCGCTATAGGTGATTTGGCGGGAAAGCTCAAAGGTTAACCGCGGCCGTCAGCTCTTTTGGCGCTTATAACTTCCCCGCGTAAAAGCATTTATTACCCGGTAGGCGGCGGAATGCCTTTACTTGTTTATCTTTTATTTACTACCCTTTTCACAAATAACCCGTTATAATATAAAGCGAAAGGCGATAATTAAATAAAAGTTACGAAGCTCAAGTTCCCATTGTTTTTGCCGGACTATACGAATTCTCTGGAAATTATGTAAGCATCCAGCTTCAGGGGTTGACAAATTGGCAATTTGTGCTATAGTAAGTGATAAGTATACCTTGCTAGGGGTATGCTCAATATTGCTTTGGTAAGGAGGTGATGTGATGTCAAAATCCCGCAAGGGGTAGAGAGCCGGAATGCTCTGTTATCTGCTTCTAAGCTAATGTGTCTCTGTGAATAAAAGCATGCTGTTTGCAGAGATATTCCATATCAGGTTACAAGAAGAGTAAAACAAGGAGAAAATTAAAAGTCGATGAAAAAAATAATTACCAAGTTTTGGGGCGTAGCTTTAATCGTTATGCTGCTTTCCACCCTTTTTGTAGCAGCCGCACCCGTTTCAGCTGCTGACCCATTAACCTGGAATACAGAATCTATTCCCGGCACTACCGGCAAGGTTCTGCTACCTTCACATGATGTAGCGAGTTTTGCCGTAGGCAATGATGGCACGACCATCTACGCCGTCAGCAATGAAGGCGCCACCGATAACTACGTCTTCAAATCCACCAACGCTGGCGTCTCCTGGACGTCTATTTCCAACTATGCCGGCATGTCAACCACTACCCCGATCTATCCTGACTTTGTAGCGGTTGCCGCCGACAGCGCCGATGTCGCTATTATCGCTAACGCCAGCACCGGCGATATGAGGGTTACCACCAACGGCGGTAATACCTGGAGTGACCTCTCCACCGCAACCATGGTCACTTACCTCGGCTCCGCCACTATCACCAGTATTGCCGTATCAGCGGAAGTCAACGGCATCCGCTACGCGGCAGTCTCCACCAGCGATGGTGAAATCTATACCCGCAAGTTCGGTTCTTCCTGGGAAGAATGGGTTCAGGCCGATACTGGTTATACCGGCTATCTTGGTACAACCGCGGCTTATGCGGTTCAGTTCTCCCCCAACTTCCAGGGCGACCGCACACTTGTTGCCGTAACCGATAACGGCAGTCTCCTTCTCGAGGTACTTGTCTTCGGCAGCACCCCTGCCTGGAACGCTGTTACCACCAACTATCCGGCCCAGGTACTGGATTACCAGGGTAACCCCATCACTGACGCTGACGGTGCTTCCCTCGCGCTGTCCCCGGATTACCCCGGAGCCGGCGAAGTTGAAAGCATTGCCTTCATCGGCGTACGGGATGCTACCACTGCAACCAGCGCCGGCGTTTACCGCATGGACGACTACATTTCTTCCGCGTTGAAGAGAAGCGTCCAGATTTACAGCGTTGCCTTTGACGGCTCCGTGGTCGTCGCCGGCACCACCACCGCCACCGTATGGCGCAGCGAGAACCCGCTGGATGCCTCACCCACTTTCGCGGGCAACAGCAATATGAAGGGCCCGGGCGGCTCCAGCAACACATTAGTTGCTTTTGCTGGCGGCTCGGTAGTAGCCGGCACCAGCGGCACCGAGAGCGCCTTCTCCGTTTCCACGGATAACGGCCGGTCCTTCAACGATATCAGTCTTATCGATACCACAATCACCGATATTTCCGATGTACAGGTAAACGCTGACGGCACAATCGTTTATCTGTTAACCAGCGATGCGGCTAACCAGGTCAGCCTTTTCCGCTACAACGGCGCCTGGCAGCGCGTACTTAGCGAACAGACAGCCGGCACCGACTGGATCGTACGCATCAATCCTGCCAATCCGGATTCTATCTATGTAGCCGATACCGGCATAGGCAGCACTGAAATGTACTACTCCAGCGCGGGCGGCGATACCAGATGGTACGGCCGCACCGGCCCCGGCATCACCGACCTGGCTGTAGAGAGCGATAGCGTCGTCTACGCTGCTATTGCCGGCGGCGCCACCGTAAGCAAATCCACCAATGCTGCCCGCTTCTTCAATGACCCGGTCAGCACCAAACTTGGTGGCGGCACAGTAGCTAACATTACCGTTCTCTCCGAGAACAATATCATCGTTGGCAGCAGCACCGGCTACGTAGCCTACTCCACCGATGGTAACAGCAGCTGGACCGCTATACCCACAACTGTTGGCGGTGCTACAATCGCAACCGCTACCGGTTTGACAAAAGACAGCTATGTTTATGCCTCCCTCGCCGGCATGGTCTACATGTGGACCATTGGTCAAGAAACGACCAAAGGCTGGACTTATGTTGGTCCGCTGCCCGGTAACGTACCCACTACCGATGTTATCACCGGTATGGTACTCAATGCCGGAACGCTCTATGCCAGCACCACCACCACCTTTACCCGCAACACCATGCCTTGGTTACCAGAGCTTGGGTTCGTCTTCTGGAGCAGCCCCTACAGTGCTGGGCCGCCTGCAAGCGGTGTTGTGGCTGATGCGCTGACCAATGCACCTTCAGCGTTAAGGCTAAGCACCACCACCGACTACGTAAAGGTCTGGGCAGCTGGTGCCACCTCACTCTATAGCTACATGGACACCCTGGCAATGACCAAACCGACGGGCATAGCTCCTGCAGAAGGCGCGCTTATCCCGCTGAACGTTGAGACCGGTCTTCCCTACAACATCACGTTCACCTGGACGCGTCCTTCCATGGCAACTTCATTCACGATCATGATTGCCCTTGACCCGTTCTTCACCCAGACTGTAATCTATAAGACAGTTGCCGGCAGCTTCACCCCCACTCAATCCAATACACTTACCACTACTACCGGTACTGGCGCAAATGATTACGGTAACCTGGGCACACTTATCCCCGGCACTACCTACTACTGGACCGTCATGGCCTCCGAGCCGCTTTCCAGCGGTATGTCCGCCATGCCCGGCACGGCCTTCACGGTTGAAGCCGGCGCCGCATCCGTTCCTTCTATTGCTTCACCGATAAACGGCGCGGTCATAACCAACACGCTGCCAGCTTTCTCCTGGTCACCGGTCACCGGCACGACCATGTATATGTTCGAGTTGTCAGATTCTGTTGACTTCTCTAACGTTATCTACACGGTCAATACCCCGGTTGCTGGCGCTCAGGTATCCGCCGCACTGGGTCTCGGTACCTACTTCTGGAGAGTAAAGTCACTCGAGCCCGTTGAGAGTGCATGGTCAACAATCGCTAACTTCACAGTTGCCGAGGAAGAAGCTCCGGCCACCCAGCAGCCTGATATCACCATTACTATTCCGCCGGTCACTTCCACCGTCATCACCGTTCCTCCGGCCACAACTGAAGAAGTTAATCCCGCCTACATCTGGGCGATTATCATCATCGGCGCGGTGCTGGTAATTGCTGTTATCGTCCTGATTGTCAGAACTCGGCGCTCTGTCTAGTACTGACCGTTAAGACGACCTTCTAACGAAGGACGAGAGCCCCCCGGTAACCGGGGGGCTCTCTTTTTATTGAGGATGCCTAAAAACAACTACATGTCATGCTGAGCGCAACGAAGCATCCGTTCCTCTATTAGAAATAGCGGATTCTTCCCCTTCGCTCCGCTCAAGGGTCAGAATGACAACGGGGAAGAAATGCACTCTATAATCAAATTCTGATGGGGATAGCGAGTAGTTGATAGCCTAGAATATCATGGATTCCCGCTGGACGCCGAAGACGCCGCGCA
>DAOUGB010000035.1:0-1571 GCA_034429595.1 Dehalococcoidales bacterium | reverse complement strand
ATACTGCTATCAGGCCCGCCGTCAGCGCCAGCCCGATGAGCAGGGAATATAATGCCCGTTTCTGTAATGGCGCCATCATAACCTCCTTAGCCGGAAATACTTACAGGGAATATTGTAAAACATAAGATACTAAATGTCAAGTATACATTACATTAAGGCTTAAAATAATTATAATACGGATTAATTGAATACTGCCCATTTTTTGGGGTATTGGCGTCTCCCTTTATGAAAGGGAGACCGGAGAGGGATTTTAAAGAAACTTAAATCAATTTCTGTTGACTAGACTTATTGAACGGTATTCCCAGGTGCTCGTGGGCATGGCGGGTGGCCACGCGGCCCCGCGGCGTGCGCTCCAGGAAGCCTAATTGCATCAGGTAAGGCTCGTACACATCCGTGATGGTGTCCGCTTCCTCGCTGATGGACGCGGCAATCGTATCCAGCCCCACCGGCCCCCCGTTGAACTTTTCGATGATGGTATGCAAAACCTTGTGGTCGATTTCATCCAGCCCCAGCAAATCGATGCCGAGCTTGCCCAATGCTTCCTCCGCCACCTGCCTGGTGATGACGCCGTCGGCTTTGACCTGGGCATAGTCCCGCACCCGCTTTAAGAGCCGGTTGGCCACGCGCGGCGTGCCCCGGGCGCGGCGGGCGATTTCTTTAAGCCCGTCATCTTTGGCGTCCACCTGGAGTATTTTGGCGGAGCGCTCGATGATTTTTTGCAGGGAGTCCGTATCGTAAAAGTCGAGGCGGAAAATGGAGCCGAACCTGTCCCTTAAGGGGGGGCTTAGCAGGGCATAGCGCGTGGTGGCGCCGATGAGCGTAAATTTGGGCAGGTTCAGGCGGAGGCTTTTGGCCCCCGGCCCCTTCCCGATGATGATATCCAGGGCATAATCTTCCAGCGCCGGATATAGTATTTCTTCGATTGTCCGGTTCAGGCGATGTATTTCATCGATAAAGAGGATGTCATGGGCGTGGAGGTTGGTGAGAATGGCGGCCAGGTCGCCGGTGCGTTCGATAGCGGGACCGGAGGTCATTTTGATGCTCACGCCCACCTCGGCGGCGATGATATAAGCGAGCGATGTCTTGCCCAGGCCGGGCGGGCCGTAAAACAGGACGTGGTCTAAAGCCTCGCCCCGCCCCCCGGCGGCGGAAATAGCTATTTTCAGGTTATCCTTAACGTTTTCCTGCCCGATGAAGTCGGTGAGTTTCTTGGGCCGCAGGGAAACATCGAGGGGGGCGTCTTCTTCGCTCGGCTTGCCGGATAAAACACGCGCCATAATTAATAATCCCTTTTTACCTTTTATTCCTAATAACCTCTCCCTTGATGGGGATGTTGTATCAAAAGTGTCCATACTATTGTCATTCTGACCCCGATGCAAATCGGGGGAAGAATCCGTAGCTACTTTGCCAGGCGCGGATTCTTCGTCGTTTCACTCCTCAGAGTGACGTACCCCCCAGCAAGCTGGGGGGCTTCTCCCCACTCTACCCCTTTTCAAACATCTTCAACTGGCTATCTTTATCTTCATGTTTCTGATATTTGATGTACTTCCTGATTACTTCATCTGTTACTT
>DAOUGB010000034.1:0-1601 GCA_034429595.1 Dehalococcoidales bacterium | reverse complement strand
TCCCCACCACCAGCGGCTTCGCCGCCGAGTTTCTCATCTTCCTGGGGAGCTATACGAGTGGCGCCGTAGCGCATTTAAACATCTATACGATTATCGCCATCACCGGGGTAGTGCTGACGGCCGGTTACATCCTCTGGATGGTACAGCAGGCATTCTACGGGCCGGTGAAGGCGGAATACGATAACGTCAAGGACGCGGACAGGCTGGAGAAGGTCTATACATTCGTCCTTATCGCGGTGATTTTCCTGGTGGGTATCTACCCGGCGGTTTTAACGGATGTCTTCAAGCTGGGTATCGAACCCATCGCAAGACTGATAGGCGGCTAGTATAAGGGAGGAAGGAAAATATTATACGGGGTTTCACCCTCTCCCCCGTGTCATGGCACGGGGCAGGCTTTTCATTCCTCTCCCACCCTCCTGCGCCAAGGCTACGGAGGGCAAGCGAGGGAGAGGTTAAGAGGTAGAAGGGAGTAAGGGTGGTTTCACCCTTGTATCTTGGAAAGGTAGTAATATAGAGATAGGCATGGCAGACCGATTCATCCGTGGTCAAAGAAGGCCGGGGGAGAGCAAGAGTCGCCATGCCTGAAATCAAAAAGATCCCGAACAGTTGATAGGGTTAGCCAAACCCGCATCGTGCAAGGAAGGGAGAAACAAGGAAGCAATGGATTTAATTTATGCTGGTATTGATGTCTCAAAAGATAATTTGGATATGGCGGTTTTGCCATCCGGCGAAATGAGGCGTTATACCAATGATGAAACGGGTATCGAGAAACTTACATCAAGGCTCAAGAAACTATCTGTAAAGCTAGTAGTCATGGAGCCGACCGGTGGCCTAGAATCGCCGCTGGCGGCGGCATTGACGTTGGCGGGGGTTGAGGTAGCTGTCGTCAATGCCCGGCAAGTAAGAGATTATGCCCGGGCCAGCGGTAAACTAGCCAAGACCGATAAGCTGGATTCAGTTGTAATGGCAGAGTTTGCCTCGGTCATCAAGCCACCGGCGCGTAAGCTCAAAGATGAAGAAACGGAGGAGATCAAGGCTATCGTCAGTCGGCGGCGGCAGCTAATAGAAATGCTGTCAGCTGAGAATAACCGGCTGGCCATTGCCCGTAAGAGCCTGAAGCCAAATATTCATTCTCATATCGAGTATCTCCAACAAGAGCTATCGGATTGGGACAGTGATTTGAGGCAGCGGATAGAAGCGAGCGCTATCTGGCGGGTCAAGGACAACCTGTTACAGAGCATCCCCGGCGTGGGGAAGATCCTTTCTGCCACCCTTCTTTCGGAACTGCCGGAACTGGGAGAACTAAACCGGAGACAAATAGCCGCCCTGGTAGGAGTAGCTCCATATAATCGGGATAGCGGTATAATGCGGGGCAAACGCCGTATCTGGGGAGGGCGGGCATCGGTCAGAGCTGCGCTTTATATGGCAGCTCTGGTCAGCACCAGGTTTAATCCTGTTATCAAGGAATTTTACCAAAGATTGTTAGCAAAGGGTAAAGCAAAAAAAGTAGCCCTCGTCGCCTGTATGCGGCGGCTGCTGACTATAATGAACGCTATTTTGAAAACTCAAAAAGCGTGGCAATATGCCTGATTCAAGACAGT
>DAOUGB010000033.1:0-17693 GCA_034429595.1 Dehalococcoidales bacterium | reverse complement strand
GGGGGGGGGGGGGGGGGGGTATATCCTGGCTTATTGATAAGCTGGGTGTAGTCTCCACGGTGGTGACGGCGGATATCGTTTTCCTGGCGGTAGGGGTATCCGTAGCTATCGGGTTGTTCTTTGGTTTCTACCCCGCCTGGAATGCTTCACGCCTTAACCCCATTGAAGCATTAAGGTCGGATTAATGATCTCCTTTGAGAGAAGAGCCCCTCGAAAGAGGGGCTCTTGTTTTTAAACCTGAAAAGGCGTAAAAAGTAGTATAATAAATACCGGTAATTTCGCAATCTTTCAGGCGGTGAAAATAAAATGGCTCACGGCAAATTCGGCACGGCGATAAACTGCATGGACGGGCGGGTGCAGCTCCCGGTGATACACTGGATGAAGGAGCGGTTTAAACTGGACTACGTTGATATGATTACGGAGCCGGGGGCGGATAGAGCCCTTGGCGCCGGCCCGCCGGAACAGGTTGCCGCCATTAAAAAGAAAGCGCTTATTTCCGTTAACGCTCACGGTTCCCGGATTATCGTTATCGCCGGCCACGATGACTGCGCCGGCAACCCGGTAACGCCGGAGCAACATCAAGCGCACCTGCAAAATGCCCTCCAGACCGTCCTTGCCTGGCAGTTGCCTCTGGACAAAGTAATCGCTGTCTGGATTAATAAAGACTGGCAGATTGAAGTTGTAAGTTCAAAGTAATTACCCGGCTCCTCCGTCTTCATACCGCTGCCTGAATCCACCGGCTTATCTTAAGGCTGCCTCTTGACAAATACTGTTATAACTGTTATACTAAGACTATAACACTAAGGATGATTCAAATGTGGCTTGCGATAAATGAAAAAGATAGCCGCCCGCTGTACCTGCAAATCATTAACCAGATTAAAGAACAGGTCGGCGAAGGTATCCTGAAGCCTGGGGATGAGTTACCCTCCGTCCGGGAACTGGCTGATAGCCTGGGCATCAATATGCATACCGTGCGCAGCGCCTATCTTAAACTGCGTGACCAGGCTATCATCGATTTCCGGCTGGGGCGCAGGGCCAGGATTGCCCGCCCGCCGTCTTCTCCATCGAAAGCGGATGCGGAAGACCGGTTGAAATCAAGCATCAAAGAACTGGTTACCGATGCCCATTTAATGGGGCTTTCTTCCGATGATTTGCTCGACCTCATCAACCGGCAGATAAACCAGTTAACAGATAAATAATCATCGTAACATGGGAGTGAGTATATGAAACCGAAATTTGCTCATCCGCTCTGGGCGCACCTGCCGGCGCTGGCCGCGCTGATAGTCCTGCTTGTCTATTTGATTAGCCGGAGCCCGCTGCCCGCCGAGGCGCCGATTCACTTTGGTTTTAACGGTGAGCCGGATAACTACGGTTCGCCCTGGATAGCTTTCGGTATGGCCATTGGATTTTCCGTGTTTTTCATCGCGCTCTCTGCCTTCCTCGATGAACTCTGGGCGAGGCAGGAAAAGGCCAAGTCTTTCAACTGGCTTTCACTGTTCGATGAAATCGTCGTCGGCATGATGACGGGCATCAGCCTCGGTTACCTGTTTTCTCTCCGGGACGGCGCCGGCACGTTTACTTTCCCCTGGGGCTATCTCGGACTGGTAGGGGGCGGCGCGACCCTGCTGGCGGTCGTTTTTGAATTAATGCGCGCTTACCGCCCTTACCCCGGGAAACTGGTCGAACGGGAGCCGGAAACTTTAGAAACGGAACTCGCCCGGCAGTTAAAAGATAATACAGCCTTTGTCTACTGGGATTATCAGAATCCATTTTACGTTACCCTGCTGACCACCATACTGCCGCTGGTGATGCTGGCCGCGGCGGTCATCGCCTGGTTTGACGAGCCCTGGGCGTCCTTTTTACTGCTTATCGTCGGCGTACTCCTGGTCATACCCTACGGCGGCCAGCGTACTCTCGTAACACGGCAAAATATCACCGTCCGCTGGGGGATTATCGGCATCAAAGTCCTCCGGCTGAAGACGGCGGAAATAACCGCCGTTGAACTGCATGATTTTTCGCCGCTGAAGGACTTCGGCGGGTACGGCATACGTTTCAACCGTGAAATGTCTGCTTACTATCTGCGCGGCCGCCAAGGTGTAAAGGTGACGATGCTTAACGGTAAAAAGTATTTAATCGGCTCGGATCACCCGGAACGTTTGTTAACGGTTGTGCAATTGATAACCGGCCAGCGGTAAAAGCAGTCCGCCTTGGGAATCAGGATTTCAGCTTAAAATCGCTGGCTGACCGGGGGGCTATCGCCTTATATTTTTAAGCCCTCGATAATTCCCGGTCCAGGATTGGCTTAATCAGGCTTTTTAATTGTTCCGGCAGGTAAGGCTTGATGATAAATGGCCGGTTCACTCTCTCAAGAAAGGAACTGGTATTGGCGCTCAAACAATCGCCGGTGGTGAATACCACTTTTTCCGTCAACTCCGGATATTCCTTCTCAAGATACTCAAAAAGCTGCATGCCGTCGATTATCGGCGTCCTGATATCGAAGATAAGGACATCGTATTCGTTACCGGCATCTATTTTTTCTTTGGCGATAAGACCATTGTTGGCAGCATCAATATCCAGCCCGTCGGCGTGCAGCGTTCTGGTAATGATCTTACTGATAACAGGCTCATCCTCCAGGAGCAGTACTTTTCTGGTAATATTATTAATAGGCATATTATTTTGCCTCCTTTGCATCGGCAGCATGAAGTGGCAGCTCAATGACAAAGGTGGTTCCTTTACCGAATTCGCTCACGGCGTATATCTTACCGTTATGCGCGGTTACGATGCCGTAGCTGATGCTTAAGCCCAAACCCGTTCCCTTGCCCACTTCTTTGGTGGTAAAAAACGGATCGAATATGCGGCGGATGTTCTGCGGTTCTATTCCCGGCCCGTCATCCGTAAAGGAGACCTTTACATTATCGTCGGCTACTTCAGTTTTGATTTTCAGTGTTCCCTTGCCCCGGGCATTCACCATGGCGTATTCTGCGTTCAGAATGATATTGATAAATACTTGCTGTATCTGTGAATTATCGACCATGATATCCGGCAGTTGCGGGTCCAGTTCCTGGATAACCTTGATATTATTCACGCCATGCTCGTAAGAGCGTAACCTTAGCACGTCCATGATAATTTTATTGATATTGGTGGCCTGCTTAAGGGTTATGTTCTTCCTGGCGAAGCTAAGCAGGTTCCTGACAATGCCTGCGGCTCTATGGGATTCGCTCTTTATCAGGCTCATGTCTTCTTTGATGCTTTCCGGCACTTCCTCCTGCATGACTATTTCGGATAGTCCGATGACACTGGTGAGCGGGTTGTTTAGCTCATGGGCGATGCCGGACGCCATTTCGCCGATCGAGGCCAGCCTATCCGTAAGATACAAACTCTCCTGTTTCGCCCGCTCGTCGCTGATATCGGTCATGTAAAGGATATATAGCTCTTCTTCTTGCAAACGCGCGAAGCTGACAATATATATTTTGCTTACGCCGTTACTTACGAACTGCCATTCTTTTCTTAAGCTGGTCTCGCGGCTTGCTTTAAAATTTTTGATTTCCGTAACTATATCGGCAATTTCAGGGATGTCTTCTATTTTACTTTCCGTTATATCGCGGTTCTTCAGGTCGAAGGCGGCCCGGAATGCGTCGTTTACCAGCGCAATGTAGCCGGACTCGTCAAATGCCAGGACGCTATTAGGCGTATTGGCAATGATATGACTGATAACTTCTTTCTGTGACTGCCGTCTGATTTCTGATTTCTCCAGAGATTCAAGCATGTTATTGATATTCCCGGCCAGCCGGGATAACTCATCCTTTCCCTTGACAGAAACCCGGCTGGACATATCTCCTTTGGCACCGATTGCGTTAATGGCATTACTCAATGAAGTCAATCTGATTAATACTAAATGTCTTATTAAATAAATAAAGACAAAACAAAATACGATAGCGATGCCGATAAGCGAAAAAATCATGTACACCATCGACCTTACGCCCTGAAGATGGATATCTCTGGGTATGGATACTTTTAATACAAAAGACGGCTTTTGCTCGATATCCTCGATCATATCATAGCCGGATATTACACCCCCCTCTTCCGTCTCGATGTAAATTTCCCCGGTGTCACTTAAGGTCATAAAAACGCCGGTTAATTCAGGATACATATCGGGTTCTGGGAGCGGCAGCAGTTCTACCTGTAAATAAGTGGTTTCCGATATTGAATCTATCAACGATGCATCAACGAAACGCCCCATGATTAATGAACCGGTGCTCGGCCCCTCGTTCAGGCTGGTAAAAACGGGCCTGGCGGAGATGATGAGGGGCTGGCCGTTTAACGTGGTAATGCCGTAAACCGCAGACTGCGCGCCTCCCGTTTTGGCTAATACTGCGGCTGGTAAAGAACCGGGTAGACCTTCCGGCAGGGCGGTCTCCTTCCCGCTGATATAATCATAAGCTTTACCGTAAACCAGCTCTCCCTGCGTGTTAACTACCAGGAACAGGCTGATATCCCCGGTGGTAAAGGTATCATCCGCTAAATTCTTGGCTACATAGTCCCGGTTGTAGCCTTTAGCAAAATAATAGGTATCGTCCCAGGCTGCCCAATCATAGCAAAAGGCGTCCAGCGCTGCTATTTTCACAGAAAGAGCTTCGGCAACCTGCTGGGTACTCCGCCCCACGGTTTTTCTTTCCAAATCGTCAAACCCCTGGAGATAAACATAGTTAGAAAGTAAATACATCACCAGGAAAGCGCCGATGGTGATGCAGATAATCATAATGATTGTTTTTTTGCTGATTGACATAACTTTCCAGTCCTTGGTATACACTGCGATAGTAATACTAACGTGGTGGCAAGATTATAAACAATCCGCTGAAATTTGTAAACAATAACTAAATGAGCATAGCTGAAAGTGCCCTTTGTTACGTTATTAACATATAAACAAAAGTAGCCGGCACCGGCCCCCTTTTCCCCGTGTACGCCGCTTGTATACAGGGTCTTGACAACATGGTATAATAATATCAAGTTCACAGTTTAGGTTGTACAAGCTTCGTGAAAGACGCAAAAACTGAATTTCTATCGAGCGCTGGATGACCAAAACTCTAACTAATCTTTAAGAGAGGAGGTCATCCATGGCTTTTCAAGATAAGACCTTAACCTGTTCCGATTGCGGCGCGACCTTTACGTTCAGCGCCGAAGACCAGGAATTTTTCCAGTCCAAAGGCTACACTAACGAGCCGAAGCGCTGTCCGGAGTGCCGTCAGGCAAGGAAGACCGAGCGTTTTGGAAGCAACGGCGGTGTCAGACGCCAGATGTTTCCCGCTACCTGCGCGCAGTGTGGCAAAGCAACTGAAGTCCCCTTCCAACCCCGCGGTGACAAACCCGTTTACTGCTCCGATTGTTACCGGAAAACCAGACCCGCCAGATAAGTAAGCTACTGTTTCACATCCGGGCCGAATGTTCAGCCCGGATGTGATTTTTAACTACTGTTAGCTTTAATCTCTTTATCCCAGGTGTACTTAAGTTATTTTCACGTCTATTATTGGCTTTGAATTAGGAGGGGCATTTATGAAAATTTACGTAGGCAATCTGTCTTATGAAGTTACTGAAGATGAACTGGCAGCGGAATTCGGCACCTTTGGTAAAGTAGATTCGGTAGCTATTCCTTCCGATAAAATAAGCGGACGGCCCCGGGGCTTCGCTTTTGTGGAAATGTCAACTAAAGCTGAAGCTGATGCAGCTATTGCCGGGCTTAACGGCAGGACACTGAAAGACCGCACGATTGTGGTCAACGAGTCCAAGCCCCGCCCGGATAACCGGGGCGGCAGTTCCTTTGGTCCCAATCGGAGACCTGGCGGCGGTTTCGGGGGCGGTTATAACCGGGGGCGGAGTGGCAGAGGTGGTGGCAGACCGGGTGGCGGCAGGGACAGAAGATATTAGGACAAAGAGAACCGGCAGTCTTTAAGGCTGCCGGTTCTTGTTTGGCTAAACCCTTGGTTCCGGCGATTAATCTTTCTTGGGAGGTGCCGCTCCTGCCGGGCCGGATGGCGCGGAAACCTCGAGTACCTGTCCGGAAAGCTTGCCGGAAACATCGGAGACTAAAAATGCCACCGCGTTGGCGATGTCTTCCGGTGTGGTCGTTTTCCCCGCCTTGGCCAGGGCGGTAACGATTTCTCCCATGCGGGGGTCGCCGCCACCCACGATGTGGAAATTAGTGTTGCCCGGCCCCGGCGCGATGATATTGATATTTATCCCCTGGTAGCCCACCTCGCCGGCCAGCGTCTTGCTGAACATGACCGTTCCGGCTTTGGCCGCGCAGTAAGTGGCCGCCCCGGCGATGCCGGTAGGCTGGTGCGCCGCATGGGTGGAAAAATTCACGATTTTCCCGTAATGCTTCTCCAGCATGTGGGGGAGCACTGCCTGCGTAAAGTTCATCGTCCCTTTCATATTAATATCGATATCGATATCCCACTGCTCCTCCGTCGTGGAGATAAAAGGGCGTATCCCGCTGGCGCGCCCGGCGCAGTTGACCAGTATATCTACCCTGCCGAATTCCGCCAGGACTTTCTTCACGGCGGCATCTACATCCGTCCGTTTGGTAATATCCACCTTTAAAGCCAGCGCTTGGCGCCCTGCCTTCTGGACTTCGGCGGCGGTCTTTTGCGCTCCTTCGAGGTCGACATCCACACAGGCGACATCGCAGCCTTCCCGGGCCAGCATCAGCGCAATGCCCTTCCCGAAGCCTATCTGGCTGCCGGTGCCGGAGACAATCGCTTTTTTATCCTTCAATTTTAAGTCCATGGAAACCCCCTTCGTTCTATGTGTCGTAATACGACATTTTTATTCACCGCCAATGATTGTAACACCGTGCGGTCGGTTTCTTCAAATCAGTTCACAATATTGAAAAATTAGTCAACGGAATAACCGTTATCATATACTGTTATTGATGTTGAAGAAACCGGCCGTGCAAATCGTTGGTGTCTGCGGCTCTCCCCGGCGGGGCAATACAGAATGGATGCTGTCCACCCTGTGCCGGGCCTTTGAGCAGGTTGGAGCGAAAGTGGATGTGCTGCTCCTGCGGAAGATGGATGTCAGGATGTGCCGCGGCTGCCTGGCCTGTGAAAAAGGGGGGAAGGAACGGAAGGGTGAATGCGTCATCAAGGATGATATGGCTGCCGTTTATCCCAAATTATTGGCGGCGGACGTTATCGTTTTAGCCACCCCCGGCTACATGGGGCTGCTTTCCGGCCTGATGAAGAACTTCCTCGACCGGCACCTGCGCCGTCTGGCCGCGTTTGGAGGGCAAGCGCCTGGCCGGGCTGGCGGTGGCGGAAGAGACGACCGGGCAGGTTATCCTGAACTTGAGATATTACGCCAAATTGCTGAAAATGCGCTGGGCGGGCAGCGTCTTCGCCTTTGCCAAAAACCCCGGCGATGCCGCTAAAGTGCCGGGCCTTGAGCGGCGGTTGAAGCGGCTGGCGCAGAAGATTCTGACGCCATAACGCCAGCCGGTTGACCCCCCGGTTTGATTTGTACCCAGGATAGTAACAGTGTTATATTACTATAAAAAAGCGAGTGTAAAAAAATGGTCAATTCAGCTAAACAACTGCGCAAAGAACGTGAACAAAGAGTGATGGACGCTATCCGCCTTAAGCCGACGGATAGGGTGCCGGTGCTTTCCGCCATCGGCTATTTCCCCGCCAAGTACGCGGGAATACCCTGTTCCGCCGCCTATTATGATTTTGACGCCTGGTATAACGCCTATAAAAAGACGCTGCAGGACTTCCAGCCGGACATGATTTACCAGCAGGGGTTCACCTCCGGCAAAGCCCTGGAAATATTGAATCCCAAGGTGATGAAATGGCCGGGGCACGGCGTCGACCCCTATCAGGGGCACCAGTCGATTGAGATCGATAATATGAAAGCCGATGAATACGACCTATATATGCGGGACACTTCTGACTTCATGTTCCGGACATTTATGTCCCGCATGAGCGATAACCTGGCAGGGCTCTCCCTGCTGCCGCCGCTGTCCGACCTTGCCGGGGGGCCGATGGGCATTCAGGCGCTGGCCGCCACTTTCGCCGAGCCTAAGCTGAATAAGACCATCCGTACCCTGCAGCAGGCCGGCCGGGAAATGAAAAAAGTGCGCGGCAAGCAGGCAAAATTCAACAAAATGATCGCCGACCTGGGCTTCCCGCAGTACTTGCAGGGCGCGGCGATGCCGCCTTTCGATGTTGTTTCGCACTCCCTGCGCGGCATGACCGGCACGATGATGGATATGTTCCGCCAGCCGGAAAAAATCGAGGAGGTGTGCGAATTCATCCTGAAGCAAACGCTGGCAAGACCGGCCCCGCCGCCCAGCGAGTTCGGCCACACCCGGGTTTTCATGACCAATACCCGCGGCGATGATACCTTCCTGTCCATGGCGCAGTTCAAGCGGTTCTACTGGCCTACTTTCTACAAGCTGGTCATGGGGCTGGTCAAGAAAGGGCTGACTCCTTGCATCTTCTTCGAGGGCAACTTTACTTCCCGGCTGGAATACCTGCTGGAGTTCCCCAAGGGCTCGATACTGGCGCGCTTTGATTGCACGGATATCTTTAGAGCTAAAGATGTTTTGAAGGGCCATATCTGCATCGAGGGTAACGTGCCGTCATCGCTGTTGCAGGTAGGGAGCAAGGAAGACGTCATCGCCCACTGCAAGAAACTCATCGATTACTGCGGCAAGGGCGGCGGCTATATCCTTTCCCCCCGCTCCTCCACCGATGAAGTCAAGCCGGAAAACCTCCTGGCGATGATTGAGTTCACCAAAGAGTACGGGAAGTACTAGGAGCAATAACCAAGATACAAGATACAAACAATAACCAATAGCTAATTTCTGAACAAAACAGTTTTAATTTTTGATTTGTGTTTTTGATATTTGAGTTTTGAGATTTGTTTGGTTATTGTCCCTTGTTCCTTGGTTATTACACATCTGTACTAACAAAAGAACAGATAGTACAAGTATAATCCGGCTTATGGCAGCACTATTCTGAAAGCGTCCGGGAGATAACCGCCTACGCCGTGGTGTAGCCCTTCTTGAAGAACCTTAAAGCGGCAAACTGGTTGACCGCCTGGTCCAGTAGCTTCTTATCCAGCGTCGCCTCGGCGTTGAGGCTCCGCGCCAGGAACACCTGCGCCATCCGCTGCCGGTCTTTCATGATGGCCCGCGTGCCCAGCCCGCGGTAGGTTTCGATATCCTGGTAATAGCGGAACTGCGCCATTTCCTGTGCGTTCAGGGGGTCGATTTGCCCTTTCGGCGGTTCCGGTACGGCCAGATGGATTTTTAGCCGTTCGGGATGTGACTGCAATAGCCCGGCCACAAAGCTCCATGCCGTGAGCACCGCCGGCACCATGGCTTTCATGCGGAAGTTCTTGAAGTTGATGTTGCTCTTCTTGATGGCGGCGTACTGCGCCTTGTGCAATTTCGTAAAGGCTTTGGCGGCTTCGTTCAGCCCCTTGTCCGCCCAGATTTTATCGCCGGTCTTTTCCACCAAAGTGCGGTATTCTTCGTCCAGTGCAATGCCGCTCTGGCACAGGTACGGCTCGTAAACGTTTCTGTCCAGTTCCGCGCTGATTATCTGCTTGCCGGTCTCCAGTCCTTTAAAGTAGTTCACCAGAAAACTGCGGGCGCTCTGCGTGGTGATTCTTTCCGCGTGCGCGCCCACGTCCGGGAAGTCCTCGCCTTCTCTAAGCAGCCCCACCTTGGTGCACCACTTCCTCAAAGCGGGCCCCATGTAGGTCTCTTCCATCTGCCGGTCGAAAAGGTCATTGGAGACGGACATGCTGGTATTGGATATCAGAGCGAGTTCTGTCCGCTGCTCCTTGGAAAGGCAGAAATAGACCCGGAAGCCGTGGTAGCGGGAAACTTTTTTCTCCAGAAAGGCGTCCACGATAGCGCGGGAGCGGTGCTGGCCGCCCCAGATTTTCAGCGGCTTTTCCGGGATATAGGAAGTAATGTATTCCGCGATGATATCGTTAAACTCACGCTCGTTCTCCGCATCGGTCTTCATGCGCAGGAAGGTGTTGTGTGTCTCGAGTATCTCCCGGTTATCGCGGAAGGTCTCGCCGCTTTCGGGGTTGAGTCGGGCGTCCAGGCTGATGACACTGCTCATCGTTTTGCCGGAGATAGTGCAGCGGATGTAATAACTCTTTTTCACGCCATCCTGAAAAATGGCGATAGTCCAGTCTTTAGATTTCTCCAGGGTTTCTGTCTTTTCCAGGAACTCTTTAACGGTTTTTTCTACAACCTGGTTCTTGACGGCGTTCTTGTCAAAAATGATATCCATATCTTATCTTCACCTCCTCGGTGAATACAAAGGTATCTTTTCCCCCATTCTACACCCAAAATACATATGGGGCAATAGATACGGAACGAGATAAAAAAGAAAAGTAAAGTGAAGCTGGTAAATACTTAATCTGAAGAGAGAATATCATCCAGGCGGTGAACGCCGTCGCTCTGGCGGACGTACTGGTAAACGGTGCCGCCGATGGCCTCCACCTTACCATCCGGCGCGACCCTAACACCGGAGCCGGAAGCCAGGCCGTACCCCTTAACGCCCTTTTTCTCCAGCGCCAGGGCGGCCCGCAGTTCTTCCCAGCCCCCCTGTTCGTCATGGGTATCGCAGATAACCGGCGCGTAGCCCAGGCAGGGGAAAAGCTCGGCGGAATCCTCGTCATCCGGGTCGGGCCAGCGCACCCACTTTTTCGCCAGCATGATGGCGCCCGCGGAAATCCCGAAGAACGGTTTGCCCTGTTTATAAAGCCCGTTGAAAAAGTCGAGCATCTTTTTTTGCTGTAATACTTCCATCCCCGCCTCCACGTCCCCGCCGGAAATAAAGATGATATCCGCGGCCTCGAGGATATTCCGCGCTTTTTTCAGGTCGGCCCCGTCCGGCGCGATGACCGCGTGGCTAACCTTACCCGCCCCGGCATTGGTGAAAGATGAGGAAATGAACTTGAAAAAGTCCGTGTCGTCGCCGCTGGCGGTGCCGCTGTAAGCCACTACCGGCGCTTTGATGCCGAATTCCCGGAAGACCGCCTGCAATAAAAGGTCCGGCTTGTTGCTCCGGCTGTGCCGCCCCCCGGCTAACAGAAAAACGGGTTTTGTTTTTTGTGTCATCTTAGCTGCCGCTCTCTATTTATTCTACTGCTTTGCCGGCGCTTTATCCAGATAGTCCTCTATCTTCAGCGGAAAAAGCGTTTTGGCCAGGGAATATTTGCCGGAGTCCTCCGGCGTCAGCTGTTCCTCAAAGACGATAGTTATCTCCGCCAGCTGCCCGTAGACCCGGCGTAATTTTTCTTCCGCTTCCTTGGTCAGGGCGTCACGGTCTTCTCTCCGGCTGCCTAGGAAAAGGCGGTAGACACCCGGGGAAGGCTGCTCCAGGCGGTATTCATCGATATCCTGCAGCGTGCTGACGACTTTATCCAGCTGGTTGAGCGTGACCAGACGCCCGTCCGTAGCGAGCGTAATGTTCGTCCAGCGGCCTTCAACTTCGGAAATGATGTAGCCGTCGTTCCGGCCGCAGGCGCACTTTTGCTCCTCGTCGATACGGGCAAAATCGCCGACATCGAAGCGGAGCATGTAATACCAGGGATTATCGAAAGTGGTCACCAGCATCCGGCCGGTGTGCGGGCCGCCGTGTTCCGGTTTCAGCGGCTGAAAGTCCAACCGGCACGACTTTGTATTCTGGTGGAATTTTCCGGCTTCGCACTGCATCAGCACGTAGCCGGTCTCGGTGCTGCCGTAAGAGCTGATGGCCGGGCAGCGGAAAACCCGCGCCGCCTGCCGGTAATGGAGCCGGGAGGGGAACTCATAAGTAAACACGATAAGCCCCGGCTGGAAGACCTTTTTCCGGTTCTCCGTGATATAGCGGCAAAGCTTGGCGAGGAACGAGGGGTTAGCTTCCAGCAGGTCCGGCTGGAAAATGCCCAGTTCCTGTATCATCCTGTCCATTAATTGCGGCGTCCAGGCCGCGGGGTCGGTCTTTTCATTAAGGTAGAGGAACCTCCCCAGCCGCCTTTTCTCGAAGGGTAAATCGACCTCATCCGAGATGATGCCCACGTTGCGGGCGTTGACTAAAATTGCTTCCGGGTGGTTGCCGGTGGCTAATCGGGAAGCGTGCGCGTTCAGCTCCCATGAGGCTGCCTCCGAGGCGTCCCACCATTGCTGGTTCCAGATATTGGTTACCCGGAAAGCGTCGCTGGAACCGCTGGTCTGGACGAACTGGATTTCTCCGCTGGCCAGCCCCTTATCGATATCGCGTTCCGGCGGCACGAATCCCTCCGGGAAATGCTCGCGGATTTCTTTTTTGGTCAGCACCGGCATCGCCGCGTAGCGTTCATCGATACTGTGCCCATCCCCGGGGTCGTCAGCCCGCCACGCTTTGTAGGCGTCAAGATTTTGCAGCGCATATTCCAGAATAGCTCCGGACTTGTCCTGGTATTCTTGAGAAAAACGGGGCTGATGCTTCACTAGGGAACCTTTCTTGAAAAATTAGACCATATCCAAAACGCGCAGCGCGCGCAGTGTCACCCACTTGTTCGGCTGCTTCTTGGGGCCAAAGTCCACCCGGATTTTACCGGCATAATTGTGTTCCATGAGCCAGCGCCCCTGGTTATCCTGCTTATCCCGGATTAATTGCAGGGCGTTGGCCAGTCTGGGGTCTTTCCCGTAACCCAGGCGTACCAGCGCTTCCACATTTTGCAGGACATCGGCAACATAAAAACTGGGGAACCCGAATTTCCACCAGTTCTGACTCGGTTTAGGGTCGGGTTTCGGGCTGATGCCGTAAGGATACTCGGCTTTCGCGGGGTCTGTACTTAACAAAAAATCAGCGCCCGTTTTTATCGCCGTTTTCATCATTGGCGTTCTTTTATCTGCCGGCAGTTTTCCGAATGCGAGCATTATCTTTATCGCCCCCCAGGCACAGGGCTTTCTATAGGTGGCGCCGCAGGCATAGCCCGGCCCGCACATTTCGGCGGCATAATAGCGCAGGGGCGCTTTCCTGTCCGTCATCGGGGCAATGCCTTCGCCGGTTACGATACGCGCCATCATTTCATAGGCCATATCCAGCCGCGGGTCGGCGCAGCCAAGCTCAAGAAGCGAACAGCAAAGATTGCCCTGCAGGCATATCAAAGTCCCTGAAGGCGTTCCTCTCGCGGTAAAATGCCCGTATTTTGTCAGGCTGTGGTCGAGGATGTAATTAACGGCCGTAGCGATACGCCTATCCATGTCTATCGTCGCCCCCAGTTGCGCCAGTAAAATTACCGCCCACACGGTGCCGGTATACAGGGGGAAATACCCTGCCCCCGGCCTTTCCCAATAACCCTCTTTATCCATTTGAGCCAGAACTTCCGTAATCGGGCCTTCCGTGTGCGCCGCTTTTTTAGCGGCGGCCAGTTCTTTCGCATTGGCTTTAACGAGGTCGCGCAGGGCCAGGTATCTGACGCCGGGATTATCCGGTTCCAGCAGCCAATCGAGAGGACTATTGGCGGCGCTTGCCTCTTTTGCCATGGTGTTCACCCCTTACATGCGGCGGTTCGGCCAAAGCGGAGATTGATAGACTTTGTTCAATAATATTAAACGATTCGGGGGTCAGTGTCCAACCTGTACCGTATTTTCGGAAAGGCCGGGCTTTGTGGGGCTTTCTGTTTCTCTGGCTTTCCTCAAACTGCGTATGAGAGGTATCAGCAAAACAACTACCAGCAGGAAGGTTAAGCCATCTGAAGCCGGGAAGGCATACCAGACGCCGTCCAGCCCTATGAAACGCGGCAGTATTATCACCAGTGGCAATAAGAACAGGGCCGGCCGTACCACGGCGATGATGAAGGTCTGCACCGCTTTGCCGATGGATGGGAAAGTCATCTGGCCTACGTTAAAAAAGCCCAGCAGCGGCAGCGCCAGGAATGCCAGTCTCATAACATGGGTGCACTGCTCGATAAGCTGTTTATCGCTGGTAAACAGCTTTGTAATCGGTCCCGGCAGGAAGAAAAACACCAGAAATAAAAGGATACTGAATATCGTCGCGGTAATGGAGGCTAAAGAAATTACCTTAAGCGCGTAGTTATAGCGTTTGGCGCCGTAATTGAAACCCAGTATCGGCTGCATTGCCTGTCCCAGCACCATCCCCGGCACCATCGCGAAGTATAAAAGGCGCTGGATGATGCCGAAAGAAGATAAAGCCAGATCGCCGCCGTAAGTAGCGGCCATTTTGATGATGAACAGCGCCGCCAGGCTCGTCGCAATGGTCTGGGAAAACTGCGCCACGCCGATGGCCAGAATCGACCTTAAAATTTTAAAGTCCGGCATAAAGTTTCTGAAATGGAGTCTCAAATAGCTGCCGCCGGTGACATAATAGCTGATAGCGTAGAACGTGGAGATAGCCAGCGATATTACCGTAGCCACCGCGGCCCCCTTGATTCCCATGCCCAGCCATACGATGAATACCGCGTCTAATAAAATATTGAGTCCGAACCCCAGAATCATGGCCGTCATACTGACTCTGGCATTGCCTTCCGCCCGGATATAGACGATGAGGGCGGTGGAAAGAACATTAAAAACCGTGCCGCTGATGATAATGGTCAGATAGTCCCTGGCTAAAGGCAGCACATTCTGTGAAGCGCCTATCAGCTTTATCCAGAAATCCACGAAAGGTAATACGACCAAGGTCAATAAAGCCGCTAACACGATACCCGCGGCGATGCCGTTACCCAGCGAGCGCTCCGCTCCGGCATTATCGCGGCTTCCTATCAATCTGGAAATCAGCGACGCGCCGCCCGTGCCCACCATTGTCCCGATTCCCATGGCCAGCATTTGCAGCGGAAAAACTACGGAGAGCGTGGCAATCCCCAGCGTGCCCACGTAGTGGCCGATGAAAACGGTATCTACGATATTATAAATAATCTGGACAAGCATCCCGAAGAACATCGGCACCGCCAGCTTCATCAGCAAACGGCTGATTTTATCGGTGTCCAGCACATTGTGACTGTGTTTTTGGGTCTGCATCTAATACTTCATCAGTTGGTGTTATGGCTGTCCGGCAGCGGGTGAGCTGACCCCTTGGCTGGAACAGCCACAGGCTTTAGTTGTTTTTCTGTTGCTGCGGCTCTGCGGAGCTCTTTGAATATCGGGATAAGCAGCAATACCGTCAGCACAAGCGTCAGCGCGTCGGCAGCCGGGAAGGAAAGAAATACGCCCTCGAGTCCCAACAGGCGGGGCAGGATGATAATCGCCGGGACCAGGAAAAGTACCGGCCGCGCCAGGGCGGTAATGAAAGCCTGCACCGCTTTGCCGATGGACATGAAAGATGTAGTGCCTACCATGACGAACCCCATAATCGGCATACTCCAGAACACCAGCCGGGAAGCGTGTGCGCCTGCCTCCACCAGGGCGGGGTCTGTGCTGAATATCTTCACAATCTCTTCCGGGATAAAAATAAGCAGGGCAAAAGCCGCGAAGCTTAATATTGTCGACCATGTGGCCGCTATTTTAAAAGTCCTGATAGCGAGCGTAAAGCGTCTGGCGCCGTAGTTAAAGCCGAGTATCGGCTGCGCGCCCTGGCCTATCACCATCGCCGGCATTGTCGCAAACATCATCACCCTCTGAATAATCCCGAAGGCTGAAAGATAAATGTCACCGCCATAGATGACTACCTCTCTTATTACCAGCAGGGCGGAAATACTGCCGGCTACCGTCTGCACGAACGATGAGATGCCGATGGTAAACATCGGCTTCAGTATCTTCATATCCGGGCGCAGATTACTGGCGTGGAATTTAAGATAGCTGTTTTTAGATAAATAATAGTAAATCAGGTATACCAGTGTAATCGTCTGCGCGATTACCGTGCCCATGGCTGCCCCGGTCACGCCCATGTCCAGCACCAATATGAATATCCAGTCGAGGATGATATTTATCAGCGCTCCCATGATATTGCCTATCATAGGTACGCGGGCATTTCCTTCAGCCCTTATAAAGTTAAGTAACGCCATACCGACAAGGTTAAAAGCCGTGCCGTAAACGATGATAACCAGGTATTTGCTGGCATAAGGTAATACGGCATCAGATGCGCCGATAAGCCGCAGGAAACCGTTTATGTTGGGCAGTATCGCAACGGTAATCACCAGAGAAAGGATGATGATGCTGGCGATACCATTACCTAAAGCGCGCTCTGCCTTGGCGGTCTCCCTGGCCCCTATAAACCGGGAAATAAGTGAAGTACCGCCCATGCCCACCATCATCGCGATGCCCATCATCAGCATCTGGACGGGAAAAGTTATCGATAAGCCCGCGATAGCATTTGCGCCGTCTTTTATGTGCCCGATAAATATCGTGTTAACCACGTTATACATGGTCTGCACGAACATGCCAAAGAAAGCTGGTGTAGCCAGCTTGAAAAGCAGCGAGCCTACTTTATCAGTATCCAGTACATTGTGTGTATGGTCTTTATCTTGATGTTGATTTTGCATATACTCACTTATCTTGAATTTAATGTATTATCCGGGTTCTTTCCGGTACGGGCATCAGTTCCTGCGGGGTAATATTATCCTTCTTTTGCTGCTTCTCTGCCGTGGCCAGTTTACGGAACTGGTTGATAATTGGCGTAACCAGCATTATAACCAGCAGCAGGGTAAGAAAATCCGAGGTGGGAACGGAGAGAAAAACCCCTTCCAGTTTCCATATATTGGACATAATCAGCGCCAGCGGGACCAGGAATACTACCGGCCTGACGATGGCGGTGATGAACGCCTGCATGGCTTTCCCTACAGCCTGGAAGATAAGCTGCCCCACCATCATGACGCCGATAATGGGTAAAGACAGGAAGTAAAATTTTGCGGCGTATACGCCCACGTCGATAAGCGCCTGGTCATCGGTAAATATTTTCATGATAGGCCCGGGGATAAGATAAAGTAACGCAAAGCCAAAGATGCTTAAAACGGTAGCAACAACAACAGCGATCTTTATCGCCTTCAGACCGAGCCCGTAACGCCGGGCGCCGTAATTATAACCGAGTACCGGCTGCAGCGCCTGGGCAAAAACCATCCCCGGCATCATGGCAAACATGGAGACACGCTGGAGAATACCGAAGGCGCTCAATGCTGCATCGCCGCCGTAGTTAATAACCATATTGATGAGCAATATTGATGACAGGCTGCCGGCTACCGTCTGCACGAAAGCTGCCGTGCCGATGGATAGTATCGGTTTCAGGATAGCCCAATCCGGGCGCAGGTTTTTCATGCGTATTTTCAGGTAGCTGCTGCCGGAGAGGTAGTAGCTTAGCATATAAACCATCGATATCAATTGTGATATTATCGTTGCCAGCGCGGCGCCGATGACGCCCCATTTAAATACGATGACGAATATCGCATCCAGGATGATGCTCATTACCGCCCCCAATATCATGGCCACCATGCCTACCCTCGTATTGCCCTCGGCGCGGACGAAGGAGAGCAGCGTCATCGCGAAGACGTTGAAAACCGTGCAGGACATGATAATCATCAGGTACGGTTGGGCGTAGGGCATAACCTCCTCGGAGGCCCCGATTAGATTTAGCCAGAACCCGGAAAAGGGCAGGATTATTATCATGGCGATTGCCGCCAGTATAATGCCGATGCTGATGCCGTTGCCCATCGTACGCTCGGCGCTGGCGATGTCGCCCCCCCCGGGGGCCGGG
>DAOUGB010000032.1:0-6675 GCA_034429595.1 Dehalococcoidales bacterium | reverse complement strand
ACCAGCTTTTTATACTGGCGGCGGCTTTTATCATTGTTTTCGGGCTGGAAGGGGTAAGCCTGGCTTGCTCCAGGGCAATGCTTTCAGGGAGTAAATCTGTGACGCCGGCAGCCTAATGCTTTCTTTTCCAGGTGGTGCCCTGTGGCGTATCTTCCAGGATTATACCCAGAGCGGTAAGGCCGTTGCGCAGTTCGTCGGCAAGCTGGAACTGCTTGGCTTGACGCAGCTCTTTCCTGACGGATATCAAGAGCGCCATTACCGCATTAGCATCATCAGGAACATCTCCGGCGGTAATACCGGCGATGTTGGCCGTTTTTATTTTCTCCAATATTGAAGCCGCCAGCTTTTGCAGCGGTGCAACGTCCAGCGGCGTGTCTTCCCGCGCTTTAAAGGTAAGACCCAGCACCCCGCCCAGTTCCCGCAGCGTCCGGCGGGCCTGCCCCGCTATCTTGCCGTCTTCCTCCGCCCGGTTGATGTCCCGCGCCAGGTCGAAGAGGGCGGCAATGGCCTGGGGGGTATTGAAATCGTCATCCATCGCTTCAATGAACTTATCGTAATAGGGTTTGGGGTCGACGGCAATGCCTTTCCCGACAGTCGTTTTCTCGGCCACGCGCTGGAGACGGTCCGCGCCGGCCTGGGCCGCATCTATAGCTTCCTGGGTATAGGTGAGCGGGCTGCGGTAGTAAGAGCTTAAAATAAAGAGCCGCAGGCCGTCCGAGGTATACTTTTTCAGGGCATCCCTTATGGTTATCAGGTTGCCGAGGCTCTTGCTCATCTTCTCGGCGCCCATCTGGAGCAGGCCGTTATGCAGCCAGTGCTGGACGAAAGGCTTTTTGCCGGTAAAGCTTTCACTCTGCGCAATCTCGTTCTCGTGGTGGGGAAAGACCACGTCCTGCCCGCCGCCGTGAATATCAATTTGCTCGCCGAGGAACTTCATGGACATGGCGCTGCATTCGATATGCCAGCCCGGCCGGCCTTTACCCCAGGGGCTGTCCCAGGCGGGCTCGCCCGGCTTGGCTTCCTTCCAGAGCGCAAAGTCCATCGGGTCTTCCTTTTCTTCGGCAGCCTCGATACGCGTCCCCGTCATCATCTGGTCGGGATTGCGCTTGGATAGCTTGCCGTAATCGTTCAGCTTCTTGACCCGGAAGTAAACGTTGCCCCCCACCGCGTAGGCGAACTCCTTATCAATCAAGCCCTTAGTCATATTAATGATTTCCGGGATGGTCTCGGTGGCTTTGGGGGTGAAGTGCGGTTTCAGGATATTCAGCGCGGCCATGTCCTCAAAATATCTATCCGTGTACTTTTCCGTCAGCTCTTTAACGGTAATGCCCAGCCGGTTGGCGTGATTGATGATGTTATCCTCGACATCCGTCACGTTTTCCACGTGCTTTACCTGATAGCCGCGGAACTCCAGATAACGCCGGACGACATCGAAAATGATATAGCTCATGGCGTGCCCGATGTGCGAATCCGCGTAAGGGTTGATGCCGCAAACGTACATCGTGACCGTACTGCCGAGGGGTTTGAATTCTGTTTTTTTACCGGTAAGTGTATCCGTGATTTTCATCATAAATCCTTTTTTAGAATTGTCATGGCGCGTCCCGACCCATCGGGGCGCGGCAATCCCCATGACTGCGCCAAGCCAATGATAGAGATTCCCGCGTCGCTCCGCTCCCCGGAACGACAATTGGTTGTTCTTATTCTATCATTGCCACCGCGTAAGCCGCTATTCCCTCCCCCGCCCCGATAAAGCCTAACCCGTTATGCGTGCTGGCCTTAACGCTGACTTTATCTATTTCAATACCTATTGTTTGACTCAAGTTCTTGCGCAGATTATCGATGTAATCACGGAGTTTGGGCTGTTCCGCCACCACCGTGACATCGATATTCCCCACCCGGTATCCCTTTTCCGCCAGCTTCTCAATGACCTTTTCCAGCAGTTTCAGGCTGGAGATGTTTTTATACTGCGCATCGCCGGGCGGGAAATGCCGGCCGATGTCCCCCAGCGCCGCCGCGCCCAGAAGGGCATCGATGACGGCGTGGGTCAGGACATCAGCATCGCTCCAGCCGTCCAGCCCTTTGGCGAAAGGGATAGCCGCCCCGCCCAATACCAGTTTCCGCCCTGCTACCAGGGGGTGGACATCATAACCGATTCCGATACGCATGCCGTTCCTTAAGTCTTTAATAAAACTTCCGCCACCGCGAGGTCGTCCGGGGTGGTTATCTTAATGTTATCATATGCGCCAGGATAGAGCTTAACTTTAAAACCGGCTTTTTCCACCAGCGCGGCATCATCGGTAAAATCGCCGGGGGTATATTTATAGGTATTCTGCACGACATCGAAGCGGAACACCTGCGGGGTCTGCACCGCCCGCAAATTTTCCCGCGGGAGCGTCTGGCGCACGATGTCACTGCCTTTGATGAATTTGATGGTATCCGTCACGGGCAAAGCCGCCGCCGCGGCGCCGGTCTCTTTAGCCGCATCCAGCCCCTTTTCAATAAGGTCGGCCTTCATCAGCGGGCGCGCGCCGTCATGGATGACGATCCAATCGCACTGCTTGATAATCTTCAAACCCTCGATGACCGAGTCCTGCCGCCGTTTTTTACCGATGACGATATCCGTGACCTTGCTCCACTTTTCTTCCGCGACGAGTTTTTTGGCTTCATCGATATTTTTAGCGTTCATAACGACGATTATCTGGTCGATTTTGCCGCAGTTCTGGAAGGTATCCAGCACCCGCGCCAGGACGGGGCGGCCACCGACGCTGGCGAAGACCTTATCGATGCCTTCCATGCGCTGGCTGTCCCCCGCCGCCACAATAACCGCCGCCACTTTTACCTTGCTATCAGTCATATATCATGCTCCTTGTCATCCTGACCTAGAGCGTGCCGAGGGGGAAGCATCCCGTACAGTCACAAAGGGACGGGGTTTTTCCGTCGCCGCACTCCTCCGGAATGACAAATCACTCACAACTTTCCCTATTATAATACACCTGCGCTGCGTAAAATAGCCCCGATGCCGAACATATTCAAATGATGGTTATAGGCAAGCTGGCTTATTTGATACGGCAACTCAACCCGCGTGTTGAGCCTGATAAGCTCCTTGTTCCTTTCAAAGACGGCCTGTTCCTCCGCCGTCAGTAGCCTGGTGTTATCCAATACTTTAAGCGCCGTCTTGGGGCCGATGCCTTTGACGCCGCTGATAGTATCCGATTTATCGCCGACCAGCGCTTTATATTCGAGGTAGCGGGAGGGGTGAACGCCGTATTTCTCAACAACCGCTTCTATATTATAAAACACCGATTTTTTACCGTGGTAATGGTAGACGATGGTATTCCGGCTGACAAGCTGGAAGAAATCCGTATCCGAAGATACGATAACGGTCTGGAAATCCGGCTGCCCGGTATAGCCGGCAATCATATCGTCCGCTTCACAGCCGGATTGTTCACAATACCGGATATTCAGATGGTCTAAAGCGCTTTTAATACCGGCGAGCTGGGTAAAGGGGTTCTCCCGTTCCGGCACCTGGGAATAGTCCTTGCGGTTGGATTTATATTCCGGATATGACTCCGTACGGGCGGGGGTTTCCTCGGGGTCGAAGACCACTAAAATATGCGTGGGCGTGGTTTTCCTGATGATTTTAACCGTCATCCCGATAAAGCCGATGACGCCGTGGACGGACTTGCCGTCAGGGAGGACTTTTTCCGGCACGCCGAAGAACGCTTTAAAGAGCAGGTTATGGCCGTCTATGAGAAGGAGTCTGTTCATGAAGTTCACAGTTTACAGTTATCAGTTTACAGTACCCCGCCCCTTTTTTAAATTTTCTCTCCCCGCCGGGGGAGAGAATTAAAGTGAGGGGGATGATTGTATTGTCATTCTGAGCGAAGCGAAGAATCTCGGTGAGGGGGATAAATACCCCGCCCCTTTTCCCCAAATCCTCTTCGGCTTCCCCTTTAACAAGGGGAACGATGTTTGCCTCTTGATTCACAATCTCTCATGATGAACCTATGGATTGTCACTCCTTGTTAAAGGAGGAGACAAGGAGGATTTTTCCCGGTCTATTCATCAGTAGTTTCTTCCGGATTTTCTTTTTTCTTCCCCGCCGCCAGCCCCTTATAGACCGCTTCCCGTAACGTGCCGGCGATAATCAGCTCCAAATTCTCCGGGGGTTTGAGCCTGGCCCCCGTCTTGGGGACGATGCACTTGGTAAAGCCCAGCCGCGCCACCTCCGCGAGCCGTCTGTCCATCTGGGCGGCGTGGCGCAGTTCCCCGCTCAAGCCCACCTCCCCGATGGCCGCCATCCCGGGGATTACCTCCGCATCGCGGTAGGAGGAGGCAATGGCTAAAGCCATCCCCAGGTCTGCCGCCGGCTCGCCCACTTTCAGGCCGCCGGTGACGTTAACGATGATATCCTGGTTGCTTAGCTTCAGCCCCACCCTTCTGGAAAGCACCGCCGCCACGAGGAGAAGTCGATTAAAGTCGACGCCGTTGGCGGTGCGCCGCACCTGCCCGAAGCTGTTGAAGGTGGTCAAAGCCTGGATTTCCACCAGCAGGGGCCGGGAGCCTTCAATGACGGGGACGACCGCCGACCCCACCGTTGCCTCACCGCGCTGGGAGATAAAGGCAAGAGAGGGGTTGGCGACCTCGACCATGCCTTCTTCCTTCATCTCGAAGATGCCCACCTCATTAGTGGAGCCGAAGCGGTTTTTCACGGAGCGCAGCAGTCTATAGGCGCTGAAAGGCTCGCCTTCCAGGTACAAAACAACGTCGACAATGTGCTCCAGAATACGCGGCCCGGCGATGGCGCCTTCCTTGGTAACGTGGCCGGTAATGAAGACGGGCACGCCGCTCATCTTGGCCCACTGCATCAGGCGCATCGTGCAATCGCGCACCTGGGTGACGCTGCCCGCCGCCGCTTCCAGCTCCGGGATGTACGCCGTCTGAATGGAATCGACGACCAGCAGCGAGGGCCGCGCCTGTTCCGCGTGCTCCAGCACCGCATCGAGGGCGGTCTCCGCCAGGACGAACAGCCCGCCGCCTTTGAGGCCGAGGCGGTCGGCCCGGAGCTTAATCTGGCCGGCCGTTTCCTCGCCGGTGACATAGACGACGCGGTTCCGGCCGTCAGCCATGGAAGCCGCCGCCTGCAAAAGAAGCGTCGATTTCCCGATGCCGGGGTCGCCGGAAATTAGCGTTAGAGAGCCCGCCACCAGCCCGCCGCCCAGCACGCGGTTGAACTCCGCGAGGGGCAAAGGCAAATGGTCAGAGGTTTTGATTTCCACCTCGGAAAGCTCCTGGGGCGCGGCCAAAGGCCCGGCGGGGCGGAGGGGGGCTTTAGCGGTGTTGAGGGTCATCTCGCTAAAGCTGTTCCACGCCTGGCATTCCGGGCATTTACCCAGCCACTTGGCGCTTTCATAGCCGCATTCCCGGCAGACGAAGACGGTTTTGGAGGAGGATTTACTCACAGCTAGAGTTTAGTATTTTTAGCCCGATTAAGCAAGGCAAGGGGGAAGTTAACTCAAATCTCAAAAACACAAATCAAAAATGTGGATTGTCATCCTGAGTGAAACGAAGGATCCGTTCCTGATTCGTCATTCCCACGAAAGTTGGAATCCAGAAGACGACCTCACCCTCTGTATCCCCCTCTCCGTTGACACAGAGTGGGAAGATGTTTGATAAAAACTCTCACTATCTCCCCCGTACTTGATACGGGGGAGATAGTGAGTACCATACCGGCTTCCGCCGGTATCCAGTTAGCCCATACTGTGAGCAGTTTAAAGGCTAAATCCAGCCAATCCGTAATCACTGGATTCCGTTTTACAACGGAATGGAAATCCTCTGCCATTTTCCATAAAAAATAGTGACATTTACCGCTTTACACCCTATCGCCGGTGTCTTTATAATGTAATTCCCTTACCTGTCTCTCCCTTTAGCAAAGGGAGATTAAGAGGGATTTTGTAGTAGTATAATCATCCTCCCCATTTCGTAAAGAGCCTGTCCTTGAGCGAAGCGAAGGAGGGACTAAGAGGGTTTTATCCTATCAAAAAACCATCCACCCCACCACCCCCACATGAATCACCGTACTCACTATCAAGACAAACACAAAGATTCCCTTTTTGGTCTTATGATGGAATAATGACCGCCCCACCTAACCCCCAATAAAGCCGCCCGCTAAAGCCAGTACGTGAAAGACCACTTCCGGCACGCGGCGGGCGCCTTTTCTTTTAGATTGAGCTTTATCAAATCCGTAAAGAATAAAAGTAATGCCGCTGGCGGCGGCCAGCCAGATTAGATAGGGACAAAATACCATTGACAATGTCTCCCAACGCCTTTATACTTTCCAATACCAATTATACGTTTTTACCAAAAATTTTTTAACAATTGAATACGGTGAAACAAATCGTTCGTGAAGGGAAGCTGGCTTTACAATAAACGAAAAACGAATCCCCAAAGCTGACTTAGCTTCAAAAAGGATTCCGTTAAAAAAGGATTCTTTTTTATCGAATGTTTTTACAGGACGAATCGAGGCTAAAATAAAACACCTGATTGATGGTATAAAGCTGAAAATGGTTTATTCGATTTTTGTTATTTGGGGTTTGTTTGGTATTCGTATCTTGGTTATTACTTCTCGTTTCGTACTTCTCGTTTCGTACTTCGAGTTAAGTGCTTCGAGTTTCC
>DAOUGB010000031.1:0-5374 GCA_034429595.1 Dehalococcoidales bacterium | reverse complement strand
GCTTTTCGCGGCGGCGGCCATATCGGTGGGGGTCATGTGGTTGGACGGTTCGTTAACCCGGTCGCGCGCCCAGTTGGCGGCTCCCGCCAGGATTTCACCGCGTTTGATGGCGTTATCCATCGTTGTTTTATCTTTGCCGATGATGGTCAGCTCTTTGATTTCATCTTTGCCGTTTTCTTTTTTCGTGATGTACTGCCGGAAAGTGTAAAGCCCCAGTAAAGCCCCCTCGGTCATTGCCTGGACGGCTTCGTCGCTTTTGAGGCTGTCCCCCATGATAATCGAGGCGATACTGCTGACATGCTTGCCTCTTAAGTGGCGGCAGGCCTCCGCGAAAGCCCCCCGCACCTTGTTGGCGTCCAGTTCTTTTGGCTTGCCCAGCCCCAGCACGAGGACGCGCCCCGCCGGCAGCTTGCCAAGGCTGTGCAGCAGCGTCATCTCATTCAGTTTGCCTTTGATATCTCCCTGCTTGATGAGGTCGGTTATCGCGCCGCCCAGTGCTTTATCTACGGCGGCGGTATCCCCTGCCAGCATTTTCTCGCCTTCATAAATGCTTACCATGATGGCCCCGGTTTTTACCTTGGTAATATCGCCGGTAATTGACTTTATCTCCACGTTTAAGTCTCCTTTCAGTGACTCGCTTCTATAACGATTTTAGCGATGGCGGGTGTAATGTCTCTTGAAGTATCTACCGTAAAATGACGGCGGCTTATTTTTTCCGCCGTAGCTTTCATCTTTTGATATACCGCCCAGTCTGCGTCGGAGTGGTCGTTGACTTTTGGCCTTTTCATTCTGGATTTAAGCCTTTTCCGTACAAGTTCCGGCGGCGCTTCCACACTGACGAGTATCAGCCGGGCTTTGAATCGTTCAGCGATTTTGTAGATGCTTTCCCGGTGCCTTTCTTCCAGGTTGGTGGCATCCAGGATAATGGAAACGCCTTTTTGCAGCAGCCCCTCGATAATCTGGTGAATGGCGCGGAACAGGTAGGCGCTTTCCGCCGCCGTATAATCCGGCTTGGGGAAAAGCTGTTTGCGCAGCGCATCGCTCTCTAAAATGACGTAAGGCAGGCGTTCCGCCAGCTGGCGGCAGAGAAATGTTTTGCCGGTGCCGGGTAGCCCGCTCACCACGATGATAACGGGACTGGCTTCCGTTGGCGCCGGGGTAGCCAGGCTGTCGGCCAGACGGCGGGCATCGGCTATAACCTGGGTAGCTTCCATACACTTTGATTATAAAGTGTTTTAGACGGTTTGGCTAGACAGATAATATTCGGGTTTTAATTTTCTGGAAATGCCCGGGCAACTTCTTTTTTCCTGATTAGTCTTGTACCAAAAGTCATTCTGAAGAGCGAAGCGATGAAGAATCCGTACGTGGTTACGGATTCTCCCCCCCCCCCGATTTGCATCGGGGGAAGAATGATCATGGAATAATACTTTTGATACAAAACCCTTTCCCTGCCAGCGGGGAGGGAAATAAGAGAAGGATGGGTCAGGAGATACCTTCCCTCGTCTCCCTTGCTTAAAGGGAGGTCGTGAGGATTTTCTATCTTAGCCTTCCGCGTAAAAAGCCGCGCCTATCAACCCCGGCCCGGTATGCGCGCCCATCACCGGCGTAAATTCGGTAATAAATATCTCGCGGCAGTTGAACCGTGCGGCAATCCGGTCTTTCAGGGTTAAAGCGTCTGCCATGGCGTTGGCATGCATGATGGCCACGTGCAGTGGTTGCCCCTCCCCGGCGGCTTCTCCCACCAGCTTGACCATGCGCTCGAGGGCGCTTTTCATCGTCCGTGGCAGGGCCACCGTATGCGCATCCGCATGGTTTAACGTGAAAATGGGCTTGATGGCCAGGATTGAATTCACCAGCGCGGCGGCCTGGGGTACTCTCCCGCTTTTAACGAGGTACTGTAATGTATCCAGCGTGGCGTACAGCTTTATTTTTGACATCACCTTTACCGCCGTTTCCTTGACGGCCTCTAGCGGTTTATCCGTCATGGCGGACTGGGCAGCCGCCATCGCTACCAGCCCCTGTCCCGCCGCGGCGGTGGTGCATTCCATTACTTCGATGTGTACTCCGGGTAATACCATCGCCGCAGTCTGCCGTGCCGTATTTGCGGAATTAAACATATTGCTGAACTTGGCTGGCTCGGTCAAGCAAAGGATGCTTTCCGCTTTTTGACTGGCATTTTGGAACGCTTCCAGGTACGGTCCCGGTGATGAGCCGGAGGTGGTTGGGGTTTTCTTGGCTTCGCGGAGCAGGTCGTAGAACTCGGCAGGCGTAATGTCGATGCCGTCACGGTAGGTATTCCCGTTGATAATCAGCGGTACCGGAACGACCTCTATCTCGTACCTGGCGACCTCTTCGCGGGGCACGCAGGCGGTGGTATCGGTAACGATGGCCACTTTCTTCATAGCGGATTTTTATCTTAGTCTTCGGTGTAAAAGGAAATTCCCACGGTGCCGGTGCCGCAGGTGTAGCCCATGACCGGACTGAATTCGGAGAGCCATATTTCGGTGCAGTTGAATTCTCTGGCAACGCGCTCCTTCAGTTTTTCGGCTTCCTCCGGGGCGTAAGCATGGGTTACGGCCACATGTACCGGTCGCCCGTTTATTTTGTCTCTCATCATCTGGATCATCCGCTCGATGCCGCTTTTCCGGCTGTGCGCCATGCCGGCAAAATGGACGATTTCTGAAATCGTCAGAATCGGTTTGATATTCAGCATCGAGCCTATCTGTGAAGCTATTTTGGGTATGCGCCCGGAGCGGAAGACGTGGCGTATCGTATCCAGGTAAACGATGGCGTTTACTTTTTCCGTAACCGCCCGGGCGGCTTGGGCTACCTCCGCCAGGTCTTTTCCCCCGGCGGCGGCGCGGGCGGCGGCCAGCGCTATCATCCCCTCGGAGGAAGTTGCCTGTTTTGAATCCATTACCTCAATAGTGGTTTTCGGTAAATCGGTCTTAGCCATTTCGTTGGCTTCTACCGCCGAGTTATACATCATGCTCAACTTTTGAGAAACCGTAACGCAAAAGATACAGGAGGCTTTTTTAGCGGCTTTGCGGAACGCTTCAAGGCAGTCCTTTGGAGAAGCCGCCGATGTGTTAAAAGAGTCGGGGTCATCCAGGAAAAGCTTGTATGCCTCGGAAGGGGTAATATCTACCCAGTCGCGGTACACTTTCCCGCCGGCAAAAAAGTTTATGGGGATAATCTCGATTTCGTATTGTTTTGCCAGCTCTCTTGTCAGGCAGGCAACGCTATCGGTAACGACAGTTACTTTTTTCGTGGCTCACCCTCCCACCGGCGTCGGTCTAGTCTGGCGGTAGCCCGCCCGTATCGCTCACATTCTTATGTCTTTTGAAAAACAGGCGGCCGTTTTTCAGTTGTCTTTCCAGTAGTGGTGGAACCAGGAGAACACCCCACATCCCCAGCATCGGCCCCAGGAAAACGGCGTAATTGAAATTCCCGGTTGCCAGATAAATGGCCGCCGTCAATGTCAGCAGACCGGATACGGACAGCAGACCCACTCTAAGCCATCGCTGGCGGATACGGATGAATGTACCGATGGTAAAAGCCATTATCATGAAGCTCAAGCCTATCCAGGGAGCGCAGGTATTTACCTTATCCAGGCTGGCTTCATTGAGCTTGCCCGATGGAGCTATCGCCAGGAACCACCCGACGATGATTGGCAGCGGCAGCAGCATCATCGTGCTTAACAGCCAGTCTTTCCGCGTCGTTTGCACTACGATACGGAAGAACCACCAGGCGGCCAGCGGGAAATAGATAATGAGCCCGATGAATGACCAGTTGGAAGGAAGGTAGAGCAACAGTATCCCGGCGGCTATCACCGGGATTAAAGCGTAACCGAGCCAGGGGAAAACCCAGGCGGGTTTACCGTGGCCCCAGCCGTAAATCGCTATCCCCAGGGTAATGAGGAGGACGATTGACAGCCATTGCGGATAGTGCCACCAGTTCAGCATGAAAAGCAGCCCGAAGGTAAAGTGGGGCATTGCCGCCATCAGTACCTGCCTCCAGCTTCCCTGGCTGTAGGCTTCGTATATCTGCCGGGCCACTGACTTGATACTGCCCATCTCCCAGATACAGGTCCTGGCGGCTTCTTCCTCGGTGAGCCCGGATTCTTTAAGTTCGCATATCTTGTCCTCGATATGAGCTTCAAGTTCGCTCATAACGCCGCCTTCATCGGCGCGGTCGAGGTGGGCATTGTCCCTGATACTTTCCAGGTATTGAGTTACATCCTGTGTCATTTATCGCTGTCCGTTAAATACCTGATTTCTCCGGTTGCAGGACGAGTGATATAGCTGTGAAGAAATCCAGCCATTGGGTTCTTTCCTGTTTAAGCTTGGTTCTGCCTTTTTCCGTAATACTGTAATAGCGTCTCTGGCGTCCGTTGCCCAGCATTTCCCATTTGCTGGAAATCAGCCCGGACCTCTCTAGGCGGTGGAGGGCGGGGTAAAGCGTCCCCTCTTTAAACTTGAAATAACCCTGGCTTCTTGCCTCTAGCTCTTTGACTATCTGGTAGCCGTACATCGGCTGTTGTTCCAGTACGCAAAGCAGCAGAGAATTGGAACTGCCTTTTAATAGGTCGCGTTTAGGTTCCATCTAATCACCTCGTTAACGTTGCCTTGGATTTGCTTTGTAAGTTCATAGTAGCAAAGAAACAAAGTCTTGGCAATAGGTGATTCCTCTTGCGTATCGGGAATGCCGGGGCAGCCGGCGTCGGCGGGGTGCCGTAAATTGATACGGCGCGGAATTATTGCTTGTTCGATGTAAAAACGCTGATTAAAGCCAGAATGGCGGTAATCGCGCCGAAAACGATGCCCACCCAGGTGCCGTCGACAAAAGCGCTTAAAAGGACCCAGATGCCCAGGGAACAAATTGCCAGACTTAATAACTTCATTTGGATTATACCTCCTAGAATATTCAATAATAGCCGTCGCTGCTGCCCCGGTCTGTTTTTATACCTAGACATGCATAATACATAGACTAACTAGGTATAATACTGAATATCAATCCGTTTGTCAACTATGCAAAATGGCGCGCCAGCGGTAGCTGGAAACAGGGGGCCTGAAAGGGGCCGGATGGTAGGCATACCTTAGACGAATTTACTTGAGACCGGATAGGTAAAATGTTATCATACGTGAGGAACCTTGCAGCGCCTGGGGGAGTGCCGGAACTGGCAGACGGGCTGGACTTAGGATCCAGTGCAGCAATGCGTGGGGGTTCGAGTCCCCCCTTCCCCACTTTCAGATTAGCGGAACGGCTCCCGCCGGTTCGTTTATCGCCTCGCCGAGCAGCGGCAGAAAAGATGCCTGTTTCTCTTCCGCCAGCATACCGTTGAACCGGATGAAGGGGAGCGCCCGGCCCGTGA
>DAOUGB010000030.1:0-58517 GCA_034429595.1 Dehalococcoidales bacterium | reverse complement strand
ATATTGCCCGGGCCGCATATCTTATCCACCGCCGGGACGGACTCCGTGCCATAAGCCAGCGCGGCGATAGCCTGCGCGCCGCCCACCGCAAAAACGCGGTCGACCTTGGCGATTTTAGCCGCCGCCAGCGTCACCGGCGAGATTCTGCCGTTTTTCCGGGGCGGCGTGACCACGATAATTTCTTTTACGCCGGCTGACGCTGCCGGGATGACCGTCATTAAGAGCGACGACGGCAGCGGCGCCAAGCCGCCCGGAACATATACGCCAATCCTATCAAGCGGACGCATTACCCAGCCAAGCCCGGCATTGACGTTATCCTTTAAAAGCTTCTTGGCCTGCGCCAGGTGATAAGCGGATATTTTCCCGGCGGCGAGCTCCAGCGCGACCAATAGCTCCTTATCCGTCGCCGCGAAAGCGCGCTCAATTTCTTCTTTGCTTACTTCCAGCGCGGCCAGCTTAACGCCATCGAACTTTTCCGTGTAGTCAAAAAGCGCTTTATCGCCGCGCTGGCGGACATTATTAACGATTTGACGGACGGTATTTTCCCGTTCCTCGTCAATCTTGGCGGCGTCAGCCGTCCGGCGCGAGAAGAACGGCCTGGCTTTTTCAAATCCTTCAACTATTTTCATCTTATGCCTCTACCGCCTTCCGCAGCTTGTTCACGATGTTTTCTATCCGGCCTTTTTTAATATCGCCCGCTTTGGCGATGTTGCCGATAAGACAGGCGGTAGACTCGAAGAGCGTATCGATAATTTTCAGGCTGTGCAGGGCAATCGTCCGGCCCGTTTCCGTATTCTCGATTAGCATATCGGCGTCTTCCGGCAGGAAAGCCTCGGTGGCGCCCCAGGTGGGAATCACCTGATAATGCCCGAGGTGATTTTCCCGGGCGTATTTATCCGCGATATTAACGTATTCCGAAGCCACGCGGAACGGCTGTTCCCGGCTGGCCAGCAATTCGCTCAAACCGGCGGTATCAGTCACCGGCAGGTCCTGGTGAACCACCGCCACCAGCCTGACCTTGCGCAGTTTAAGGTCGAGGATTTCCCCGGCCGGGCTGGAGGGGAACTGCGCCCGGTGGTCGGTCAGCCAGTCCCGCCCGGTAATGGCAAGGTCGAAATTGCCGTTAGCCACCTGTAAAGGCATGTCCTGCGGGCGGATAACCTTGACCGCTATCCCTTCGATAGCAATAACGGGCCGCCGGTTGCCGTCCGGCGAAGGGTAATCAGCTATTTTGATACCCGCTTTAGTCAATAAATCGATGGTCTGCTGCTGCTGGTGCCCGTCCGGCAGGGCCAGCCGCACCGTATCTTTATCCGCATCCAAAACGTTAATGCGCCGGGGCGCGCCAGCCTGACTAATCTCTTTCTTTTCAATCGGGCTTTTTGCAGCTTCCGGTAGCGCATCGAAAATCGACGCGGTGATTTTTTCCAGGTCTTTGTTTTCCCAGCTGTGACGGTTAGCGATAAGGAAAGTGCTGTAGTCCAGCACCCGGTTCACCGGCAGCATACCGCTAACAGCAAGTTCCGAAGTATTACCCGCTGACAGCAGCGCCATTTCCGCATTTTCCGGCGGATAAGCCTCCGCCGCGCCCCAGACCGGGATGACGGCGAAGCGACTCAAACGGTTTTTCAGGGCATAGGCTTCCGCCAGGTTGGGATACTCGCTGGCGATGCGCAGCGGCGACCCGTTCTGACGCAAATCATCCGGCAAAGCAGGCGCCGCCGCATAAAGCGTTCCATCCCCGTACAAAAGGTCTTTAATTTTCACTACATCGCTGCTGGGATACTTGACCAGCAGCTCCTCAATCCAGTCCAGCCCGCAGATACCCAAGTCATAGTTACCCAGGGCTATCTGGATGGGAATATCCTTCTCGTGGAAGACGCGGATAAGCGCGTCCGGGAACTTCGACGATTCGGGGCGGTAAAAACCCATGCTGGACTGGTATTCGTCCAGCCCCCATTCGGCTTTCTGGAGCAGGGCCGCCGTTTTACGCAGCAAGCGCCCTTTGGGCAAGGCTATCTTAATGGCCACTTTCCCCCTCCAAAAGCCTGATGACTTCATTCACCGCGGCCGCGTCCGCTTTTAAAGACTTCCCCTTATTTACCAGCGTGAACGCCGGAGACTTGCTCCTGACTTCAAGGATAGCGTCGGCTTTTTGCCCGTCCAAATCCATTTCCGCAATAAAACCGGCCTGGCGCAGGTCTGCCGCCGCTTTAAAGGCCTCTTTGACGGCATCAGCCGATAATGCTTTTACCAGTATTTTTTTTGCTTCAGGCACAGCTACAGTTTCCGTTTTCACCAGCTTCATCAAGCGGTCGAGGTAAAGCGCGAAGCCGGAAGCCGGAGCATCCCCGCCGCCCATGGATTTGATGAGCTCATCGTATCGCCCGCCGCGGCCCACCTGTTCTTTACCGGAATATATCTGGAAGATAATCCCGGTATAATATTCAAAGCCCGTGCCGGAGGCAATATTAATCTGGTAATTTATACCCAGCCCATCCAGCACCGCCACGGTCTTGAGAAAATCATCCAGCGGCGCTTTGATTTCCGGTATTTCCCGGCACAGCAGGGACTGCTGGTTCTTCAGGAACCCCGGCGCCTGCCCTTTGAGACTCAATAACGGCAGCAGCGAATTGCCGAGCTCCGGCGATTCTTTACTGATTTGCGCCAGCGCTCTGGCATCGCCGTCCAGAATGTTATCGAAGACCTTGTGCTGCTCTTCCCGGCTCAAGCCGAGTTTAGCCAGTATCGCTTTGATGAGCCCGGCGTGAGACAGCCTTAATTCAACGCTGATGCCGAGCCTGGTCAGGATTTCCAGAGACAGGGCGATAAGTTCCGCGTCAGCGATGGCCGACCCCGCCCCGATGATTTCCGCGCCGCATTGCCAGACCTCACGGCTGGTATCACCACCCGGCTCGAAGCGGAAGACATTGGCGGTATAGAACAGCCGGGCAAGGCCCTGCATCTTATCTACGTACATACGCGCGACGGGTATGGTGCCGTCCGGGCGCAGGACCACCCGCTCGCCGCTCCACCCGTCCCAATCAAGGAAAGAATAGACTTTACCCAGCATCCCGGGCGTCAGCGTCCCCGCGGAGGTAAACAGGTGCAGGTGCTCGATGGTGGGTGTCCGGACTTCCTGGTAGCCCCACTTTAAAAATGTATCGCGGTAGACCCCCTGCAGGTAATGAAACAGCTGCATCTCGGCGGGAGAAAGGTCGCGCATTCCTTTGCATCGCTGGATTTTCATGAGTTTTCCTTCTAGAAATGTTAAGTAAATACTCTACTAATTTACACCAAATCAGGCGTCTGTTCAATGACGGGAGCGTGTGGCGTTCCTTAATCCTGTGGTATTATCTATTAAAGTTACCGGCCTCACCCCTTCAGTACCCCCTCTCCGTACACGGAGGGGGCCAGGAGGAGAGGCCCATTTTGGAGATAGTTTATGATAAAAGAACTCTCCGCATTTTCCATTATTTCCGGCTTGAAAACCGAATGTATCGGGCAAAAGGCGCTTTACTATCCCCGTCTTGTTTCCACGATGGACACGGCGCGGGAGCAAGCCCGGCAGAACGCGGCGGAAGGCACGGTGATTATCGCCGGGGAGCAGACCGGAGGGCGGGGCAGGCTAAAGCGCGCCTGGCTTTCCCCCCAGGGGAATATCGCTTTATCTATTATTTTACGCCCCGATAACGCCGCCCTGCCGTACCTGATAATGCTTGCCGCGCTGGCGGCGGCGCGCAGTATCGAAGCCACGGCGGGGCAAAAGACGCAAATCAAATGGCCTAATGACATCCTCATTGATGGGAAAAAAGTGTGCGGGATATTAATCGAGAATGAGCTGAAAGGAAGCAAAGCAGTTTTTAGCGTCATCGGTATCGGCATCAACGTCGACCTGAAGGTCGCCGAGCACTCTGAAATTGCTGACACCGCTGCCAGCCTGAAAAGCGGCTCTGAAAAGGATGATTTACGTGTCGTCATCATCAGGCGGCTGTTGACCGAGCTTGATAAGCTTTATCTGAAACTGCCCGACGGCCAGGCAATTTACGAAGACTGGCGTGACAGGCTGGTCACGCTGGGGAAAAAGGTTAAAGCAACCTGGGGCGTCCAGATAATCGAAGGTACGGCGGAGGACGCGGAAGAAAGCGGCGCTTTATTGATACGGGAGGCGGATGGAACGCTGACTAGAGTTGTTTCCGGAGATGTGACGTTAAGGGAAAACGGGTAAGGGGAAAGAAAGGAGGGAGGCTTTGGTAACCCCCCTCCCGCTTTTATAACCGTTTTATTTTTCTTTTTCCACCTTGAGACCGAATGCTTTTAAAAGCTCGATGGGCAAGGGGAAGATAATGGTGCTGTTCTTTTCCGTGGCGATTTCCGTCAGCGTTTGCAGATAGCGCAGCTGGATAGCGGCCGGTTCCTGGCCGATAATAGAAGCAGCCTCGGTGAGTTTGGCCGAGGCCTGCATTTCGCCTTCGGCATGGATAATCTTGGCGCGGCGTTCACGTTCCGCTTCCGCCTGGGCGGCCATGGAACGTTTCATTTCTTCCGCCAGCTCCACTTCCTTGATTTCTACGACACTGACCTTAACGCCCCAGGGATCGGTATGCTCGTCGATGATTTTCTGCAGCATCAGGTTAAGTTTTTCCCGATTGGTGAGCAGCTCATCGAGTTCCGATTGCCCCAGCACGTTTCTTAAAGTGGTCTGCGATATCTGGGAAGTAGCCCGGATATGGTCGAGCACTTTGACCACGGACGATTCCGGGTCCACCACGCGGAAATAGACGACGGCGTTTACCCTCACCGTCACGTTATCCTTGGTAATGACTTCCTGCGAGGGAACGTCCATCGTCACGGTGCGCAGGTCTACCTTCACCATGCGGTCGATAAAGGGCACGATCAGGAAAAGGCCGGGCCCTTTCGCCCCAACAAGACGTCCCAGCCGGAAAATAACGCCCCGCTCGTATTCCGCCACCACCTTGACCGCCATGAATATCAAAATAAGAACAATCAGCCCTAAAATACCAAAACCAATAGCCATTTTACCTCCTCAATTATTTTTTAGTTACAGATAGTTTTAAACCATCGACCTTTGTTATCGTCACTTCCTCCTCCGGTTCCGCCGTGCCGCCATCAATAACGGCCGTCCAGAGTTCATCTTCAACGAAGACAATGCCTTTAGGATTCAATGCCGTTTTGACGACCGCCGTCCGGCCGATTAAGTCTTCTTTACCGGCGTTTACTTTACGTTGGTGGGCGCGTACTGACCAGACCACTGCAAAGACCACCAGCGCTACAACAATGATGATGATAAAGGCCAGCAGCCACGGGTTGATGTATATCGCCATAACTTCCTTCATTATTTATCCCGACCTCCGTCAGCTAATTGTACTTTCTTTTCCACGTATAAAGTCAAGCCTTCCATTCTTTTAATTATCACGGTCTCCCCGGGTTTTATCTCGCCGCTTTCAGAAACCGCCATCCAGCGTTCTCCCTTAAAAAGCACAAACCCTTCCGGATTCAGGACAGTCTTAACGATAGCCGTCTTGCCGGTTAGTTCTTCCCGCCCGAAAAACGGCTGTTTGCGGTGGGCTTTTACCGCGCGCTGAATCAAAAAAGTCATAAACCCGGTAATAAAAATTACCACGGCTGCGATAAGCCACGGGTTGATATGAAAAACTGGCGACGCGCCTTTAAAGAGCATCAGGGAACCGGCGACCAGCGCCACAACCCCACCCGCGGTAAAGATGCCGAAGGTGGAGGAAATCACTTCCCCGATGAACAGCCCGATGGCTAAAAGAATCAGCAATATGCCAGCATAATTTACGGGCAGCATCCCCAGCGAGTAGAAAGCGAGCAGCAGGCTGATACCCCCTACGATGCCGGGGAAAATGAGGCCGGGATTGAATATCTCCGCCATAATGCCCAAGGTAGCGATGCTCAACAGCAGATACGCGATATTGGGGTCGGCGATGGCATAGAGGAATTTCTCGATGCCGGTCATGGGGGTATCGATTACCGCCACGCCGGCCGTCCGCAGGGTGACCTGCTGATTATTGATTAAAGTTACCTGGCGGCCGTCAAGCTGCTGTATCAAGCTTTCCATATCCGGGGCAATCATATCGATGACATTCAGGTCAAGGGCTTCGCGCTCGGTGGCGGAAACGCTTTCCCGCACCGCCTTTTCCGCCCAGTCCATATTGCGGCCGTGGGCCTCCGCGATACCCCTGATATAAGCAGCCGCGTCATTGAGCACTTTGTCTTCCATAGTTTCAGACATGGCCTGCTCGCCGTCTTCACCAATGCTGACGGGGTGCGCCGCCCCGATGGCGGTGCTGGGAGCCATGACGGCGACATGGGCCGCCATCGTGATAAAGACGCCGGCGGAGGCCGCCCTGGCTCCGGCGGGGGAAACATAAACGACCACCGGCACATGAGCGTTCACCATTATCTGAACGATATCGCGCATGGCGCTGTCCAGACCGCCCGGCGTATCCAGCTGGATGATAAGGGCCCGGGCGCCGGTATCTTCCGCCAGTTCCACACCGCGCTCCACATAATCCACCAGCACGGGATTAATCGTACCCTTTATCGTCAGGACATAGACCGCCGGTGCCTGTGCCCGGGCGATACCCGCCACGGACAGCGCCAGCAGAGCAACAACGAACAATAATATAATACGCCGTACTTTAATCATGACCTCATCCAATACTATATACCCTGATTGTATTACAAATGCCGCATAATTAAAACTGCAGATAGTAATTTCAACATTTTACCATTACAGGCATCGCGTATTGACAGAGATAATAGATTAAACTAGAATTACCAAAGTCTGCAAAATCAGGCTATGGAGAAAAAGCCTATGAATGAAGCTGTAAATGTGTTATTCATTGATAACTGGGCCTGGCTGATCGCGATAGCGTTAGGGATGGTCTTGATTATCATCGAGCTATTAATCGGGGTAGACACCGGGCTGGACCTGGTATTCATCGGGACGGCCTTCGGGCTGGGGGGATTGATAACCGTGGCGTTTCATTCCTGGGTGTGGACGGCTATCGTCAGCGGTATCATCTGTGTCCTTTATGTCATCATCGGGCGCCGGTACATCCACCGGCGGACGGCGGTGAGTCTAACAAAAACAAATATCGATACTATTATCGGTAAGAACGGCATTGTCGAGAAGGATATCAGCCCGGGGAAAGACGGGCTGGTGAAAGTGGGCAACGAACAGTGGCGGGCGAGGGCGGAAACCGCTATCAAGGCAGGGGAAAGAATATCCGTGACCGGCATTACCGGTGTTACCGTAAGTGTGAAAAAGATTGAAGGAGGCACTGAATAATATGAACGCAGGAGTTATCGTTGTTATTGTCATCCTCGTGCTACTTTTTGTCATCACGCTGGCAAAATCCATCACCATCATCCGCCAGGCGCAAAAAGGCCTGATTGAAAGGTTCGGCAGATACAAAGAGACCCTGGAGCCGGGGTTGCGGTTCATTATTCCTTTTGTGGATAAACTGGCGGCCCGGATAGACATGAGAGAAAACGTGCTGGACGTAGAGCCGCAGGCAGTTATCACCAAGGATAATGTGGGCGTGACGGTGGACGCGGTGGTCTATTACTACTGCACGGACGCCAAAGCCGTAAGGTATGAAGTGGCCAATTTCTACGTGGCCGTCAGCAAGCTGGCGCAGACGAACTTGAGAAACCTGGTGGGCGATATGACGCTGGATGAAACACTGGCCTCCAGGGAACGCATCAATTCATCCCTGCGGACCACCCTCGATGAAGCTACCGATAAATGGGGCGTGAAAGTCACCCGTGTCGAGGTGAAGGCCATCGAGCCGCCCAAGGATATCACCGACGCCATGAGCAAGCAGATGAAGGCGGAGCGGGAAAAGCGCGCCACCATCCTGGAGGCGGAAGCCTACAAGCAGAAACAGATTCTAACCGCCGAGGGCGATAAGCAGAACGCCATCCTGGTGGCGGAAGGCGACCGACAATCGGCGATACTCCGGGCAGAAGGCGAAGCGAAAGCGATTGAGAATGTATCTATTGCGGCGGAAAAATATTTTGTGGGGAATGCGCAGCTCTTAAAGCAGTTAGAAGTGACACAGGCCTCTCTGCAAAATAATTCCAAGCTGGTAGTCTCCGACCAGTCCAAACTCATCAATGTGCTGGGACTGGGCGAGGCATTCATACCGCCCAAGCCTGCGGAAAAAAGAAAAACGGAATAAAGCAAAAAAATCATGGTCCGGGCCGGTAAAACATGTTGACAACTACTGTCAGCTATGATATTATGATTACTGCGCTCCGAAAAAAGGAGCGCGGTTTTTTGCACCTTAACAACTGGATAGCGGAGTGAAAGTTTTTTACATTTATTCAAGCTAAGTCAAATTCTTTATGGAGAGTTTGATCCCGGCTCAGGATAAACGCTGGCGGTGTGCTTTATGCATGCAAGTCGAACGGGCTTTAGCAATAAAGTCAGTGGCAGACGGGTGAGTAACACGTAAGCGACCTGCCCTAAAGTGGGGAACAACTCCTAGAAATGGGAGCTAATACCGCATGTGATCCTTCTTGTAAAGGGGGAGGATTAAAGTCCCGATTCGTCGGGACGCTTTTGGAGGGGCTTGCGTCCGATTAGACTGTTGGTGGGGTAACGGCCTACCAAATCGACGATCGGTAGCTGGTTTGAGAGGACGACCAGCCACACGGGGACTGAGACACGGCCCCGACTCCTACGGGAGGCAGCAGCAAGGAATATTGGGCAATGGGCGAAAGCCTGACCCAGCGACACCGCGTGGGGGAAGAAGACCTTCGGGTTGTAAACTCCTTTTATCAGGGAAGAATATTGACGGTACCTGATGAATAAGCCCCGGCTAACTACGTGCCAGCAGCCGCGGTAATACGTAGGGGGCGAGCGTTATCCGGATTTACTGGGCGTAAAGCGGGTGTAGGTGGCCTGTCAAGTCAGATGTGAAATCTCCCGGCTCAACTGGGAGGGTGCATTTGAAACTGATGGGCTAGAGTGCAGCAGAAGGAGATGGAATTCCCGGTGTAGTGGTGAAATGCGTAGATATCGGGAAGAACACTAGTGGCGAAGGCGGTCTCCCGGGCTGTAACTGACACTGAGACCCGAAGGCGTGGGGAGCAAACAGGATTAGATACCCTGGTAGTCCACGCAGTAAACGATGGATACTAGGTATGGGGAGTATCGACCCTCTCCGTGCCGAAGCTAACGCTTTAAGTATCCCGCCTGGGGACTACGGTCGCAAGACTAAAACTCAAAGGAATTGACGGGGGCCCGCACAAGCAGCGGAGCGTGTGGTTTAATTCGATGCAACACGAAGAACCTTACCAGGGCTTGACATGTAGGAAGTAGTGAACCGAAAGGGGAACGAACTGTCAAATCAGTAACCTTCACAGGTGCTGCATGGCTGTCGTCAGCTCGTGCCGTGAGGTGTCGGGTTAAGTCCCATAACGAGCGCAACCCCTGTTGCCAGTTAATTTCTCTGGCGAGACTGCCCCGCAAAACGGGGAGGAAGGCGGGGATGATGTCAAGTCAGTATGGCCCTTATGCCCTGGGCCACACACACGCTACAATGGGTGGTACAGCAGGTTGCAATGGAGCGATCCGGAGCTAATCCTTAAAACCATCCTCAGTTCGGATTGCAGGCTGAAATTCGCCTGCATGAAGTCGGAGTTGCTAGTAACCGCGTATCAGCTTGGCGCGGTGAATACGTTCTCGGGCCTTGTACACACCGCCCGTCACGTCATGAAAGTCGGCAACACCTGAAGCCGATGAGCTAACCCGCAAGGGAGGCAGTTGTCTAGGGTGGGGTCGGTGATTGGGACGAAGTCGTAACAAGGTAGCCGTAGCGGAAGCTGCGGCTGGATCACCTCCTTTCTAGGGAGATTTATGGTGTGTAACCAAACTCCTAGGTCGGTACCCCGACTATATCGGGGTTCACTTTCCCTCCGCTCTCCAGTGGTTAAGGTCAAATTATTTCTAGAGACCATTTAGCCCCCGGCCAAAAGCCGGGGGTTTTTATTTCCTTTTTCGTCATTCCCGCGCAGGCGGGAATCCAATGTGGTACAGCTAGTTTTCTAAATTTTTTCACCCCTTTGCTTAAATGACAAACCAAAATCCCTCTCTTATCTTTCTTTACGTTTTATTCACCCTCACCCTGTCTCCCTCTCCCATCAAGGGGGCTTTGTATCAAAAGTCATTCTGAGGAGTGAAACGACGAAGAATCCGCGCCCGGCAAAGTAGCTACGGATTCTTCCCCCGATTTGCATCGGGGTCAGAATGACAATAGTATGGACACTTTTGATACAACACCCATCAAGGGAGAAGGTAAAAAGGAATAAAGAAGTAAGGGGGAATATTATATTTGGGAGACGCCGATACCCTTAACGAAAACGCCTCCTTATCCCCCAACCATACCGGCACAAGCCGGTATCCAGTTAGCTCATACTGTGCGCAATTTATAAGATAAATCCAGCAATCCCTAACCCCTGGATGCCGTTTTGCACTTGAAATTGTCTATTGGGGCAAGGTTTTTTTTATGGCCGCCGGGCAATTCAATGACGGTCAGGCTTGATTTTTCCATCTATTTCATCGTAGAATAAATAGCGTTACGGGCCATTAGCTCAGCTGGTTAGAGCACAGTCCTGATAAGACTGGGGTCTGTGGTTCGAGTCCACAATGGCCCACCATTTTCCCTGCTACATCCCAATTCCCTACCCAAATTCTAACGCCCAAGCTCTAATTTCCACACGGCTGGTCAGAGCATCCCGATAACATCGGGAGGGTCTGTGGTTCGAGTCCACAATGGCCCACCATCATAAACAGTAGGCAGAACTTCCAGTCCCTCTTCTTCATGATTGTCCGGTGGTATGGGGAAAGTATACCTGATTCGTCCTTCATTTCCTGTGACTCTAATTTCTTTCACGAAGCTCTTAATAAACGACTTTCGTTCCATTACTTCGCTGCTATCGATGAACTCACTAGGCCTTCAACATACCGTTTTACTATTTCTGGACTTGCCAGCTCTATTTTCTTTTGAGATACGACTCCCTCAAGTTCAGCCTTTTCTGGCCTTATAGCTATCAGTCTCGTGTTGAAAATGGCGTCTTTGAGGTGATGGATATCGATGGCAATGTTGTCCTGCATGACGGTGATGAAGTGACACTCGAGGGAAAGATAAACTACGGTGGCGTTCCGGCATTGCCGGCCAGCTCCATGAAGAATTGCCCGGCGGTATTTCCGGGCCGTATATGATCGTTGATAAGGTTGTGAGGGAATAACATGAAAAACGGGTGGCTACTCCCGCTTTTTATTTGCCTCGTATCTATATTGAGCATACCCGGCCAGGCCGGATGCGATAATGCCATAGATAATACCGGCGCCACAGCTGTCGGTGTGCTTGAAGGTAAAGTGCCTATTATCTCGCAGCCTCTGGATGGCATAGACCAACCTGATGTTTGCCGCACCTAGCAATGATTTTATCGGAAGCCGCGCAGGCCGAATCCCGAGTTCAATTCAAAGGGTTCTTCCATTATTGAGGTCAGATGTCTTCCAGTACTGAAATCAGCCTTTTGCGCACTTTTTCCGTCAGGTTTACTAACGTTTTCCACTCTGCAACATCAAGGCAACTCATGACCTGTTGAGCACGTATATTCCCCTTGCTGAACCTCTGCATCGCCCATTCAAGACCGGCCATCGTTAATTTCACATAAGTCAGCCGCCGGTCTTTATCCGTATAATCCCTGACGACCAGCCCCTCTTTTTCAAGGCTGTCTATCACCTTGGTCATGCCATCTTTGGAGCGCAACATCATCCGTGCCAACTGTGTGGGGGTCGTCCTGCCGCCTTCCAGGACTAAGAAGTACATCGCGGTCCCCTGTAATTGACGGCTGGAAACCTTGTCTTTTATCGAGGTAATTTCGATGAATCTTAGCAGTACATCGGCAAATTGTGAACACAACCAGAATTCTGTCTTTTTAATCTGGTCAACCACTTTCTGAATTTCCTCAGGCGAAGGTGATTTTATATTACCGCTTCCCCTCATTTTTTATTTGTGCCTCCTGCCAAGCTAAATTCAACTAATTGTACCTGAAATGATGTTAAATTACCATGCTGCCAAGTAATGTACGTTCTATACAGCAAAAAAATCTTTAGTTTTTAATCTTCCCGCTACATTTAATTAGCCGCCCGGCGGATATTGACAACCCTTCTAAAGTATGTTTATACTACATACAATCATAATATCATACTATCATATTAATACACTATATAAAATATTAATGATGCCTGTCAAATAATAATCTTGTCAGGGTTATAAAGTTTTGTCAATATTATCGCTAAGTGTTAAAAGCCAACCGTCTTACACAAAATGGATATGAGAGAAGAAAGCAAGATAAATGTAGCTACACTAAATGATGGTTCCAAAGACAAAAAGTAGCAAGTTAGTTATTAAAGAAGAAAGGGGAATTTAAAAATGGCAAAAACAAAATACGGAAAGTATATTGTCTACGATGCTAAGCTACCCATCCCAAAGGGCATACCGCCTCCTTCCCCTCCCCCTTCCGGCGAAAAAACCGGGTCTATCGTGCTGTACGTGGATGATACCATCATTAAGGGAGCTTTCTATTTGAACTGCGCCCTGATATGGAAAGCATCAGACAAGGGCAGTCCCGGGATCGTCCATTCACACGATGATTATGATGAATACGTTGGCTTTCTCGGGAGTAACCCGGAAGCCCCCCATGATTTGTGCGGGGAAGTCGAATTCTGGCTGGGTGACGAAAAACATATGCTTACCAAAAGCTGTGCCGTCTTTATACCCAAGGGACTGCTGCATTGTCCCATATACTTCAGGAGAGTAGACAAACCCATTTTCTATTTCAGCACTGCACCTTCGACAACATATGGCAAAGATTTACCCAAGTAATACTATTTCACAGGGTAATAAAGCGTAATTGATTTTTAGTGAAAATTCACTCTAGAAGTGAGAAATAATTCTGTTTCAAACTTGTGTAAAGCGGAACAGAACAAGGTTTTTAAGGAATCAGGCAAATCGGCTTGAGGGATAAATAACGAAAAGAAAGGGAGGTGATACTTATAAGTTGAGTAGCGCCCTCATCCAAAATAGAAAGGAGAAGGGAAATGGCAAAAAGGAAATATGATAAAAATTTTGTCTCGGAACCGAAGCCGGGTGATACACATCACCATGACTCGGATTTAGTGAAATTTCCTATATATGTTGATGATGAAGTCGTCAAAGGGGCCTATTATTTCATGGCGGCCAGCTTCCTGGGAATGACCGGTCGGGGTAGCCCTCCGGACGAGCATTCCCATGAATATGATGAATACCTAGTCTTCCTTGGGACCAACCATAAAGACCCGATTGACCTGGGTGGAGAGGTTGAATTCTGGATGGACGGCGAAAAACATACCATCACCAAAAGCTGCGCCGTCTTTATCCCGGCCGGGGTTAAACACGCTCCTATCTATTTCAAGAGAATAGATACTCCTATCTGGTATATCGCCACCGGGCCTACGGATACATACAAGATTCCGCCTGACCTGCTAAAAAAAATTGAAGATAGGCAAAAGGAAGCACAATAATCAAGCGGGATTTTTTAACAACGATAGAACGAAGGTAATATAAAATGGCTGAGAAAAAATACGAAAAATATATTATCAAAGAAAATATAATAACATCACCGCCGCCGCCTGAGTTTATGAAGAGAATCGAGGAGCAGCGTAAAGCCGGCAACTATACCGAGGGGACTGCACTCTTTGGGCTGAACGATAAGATAATCCCTGGGGCTTTTTACGTGGACTGCCACTGGATATGGAAGACCCACGGACAACAGGGCATCCAGACAGAGATAGCCCACACGCACGACTTCGATGAAGTACTGGGATTCATCGGGAGCAGCCGGGAAAATCCGCGCAAGTTCGATGGGGAAATCGAGTTTTGGCTGGATGATGAACAGTATATTATTGATTACTCTTGTCTCATCTTCGTCCCCCGGGGGTTGAGGCATTTACCTCTGGTCTTCCGCCGCATCGATAGTCCCGTGTTTTTTTTCACCGCGGGCAACGGCACCTCTTACACAAGGTCATCAGGCAATGAATAATACTTTCCATTTTTGTAACGAAATTCTATTAATCTAAAAGGAGAATTATACAAAATGGCTAAAACAAAATACGGCAAGAACCTAATCAAAGGGCCTTTCATGACAATAGATCACTACACCGGGCCCTCAATCCTCTCCCATAAAGGCGAGTTTAATGCCGATGTTTGTATCGGCTATCACTGTCTGGCAGATACCCGGTATAAGGCTGAATATCCACATACCCATGACTTCCACGAACTCCTTTGTTTTATCGGCGGCAATCCCAAAGATATAAAGGATTTTGGCGCGGAGATAGAAATAACGCTTGGTGAAGAAAGAGAGGTACATCTCATCAACTCCCCAACGGTTGTCTCTATCCCACCAGGATTACTCCACTGTCCACTGATTGTAAAGAAATGTGACAAGCCAGTTGTCTTCCTGGAAATATCGCTAACACGCAAGTGGCCGCCGATGACTAAGCCTCCGGGTAAAAAGTAGAATTTCCCCCGGGGGAGTAGTTGCCGCACAGTTTAAACCAGGAGTAGTTTAATGAATAAAAAGCAATATCTGGAATACGTCGACCATTTCAACAACAGAAGATACGATGCCGTTACGGGCTATTTTGCCCCGGATATTACGGTGGAATACTTCGATAATGCCTACGGGCCGCAATTCCCTGCCCGCACGCTTCATGGGCCAGAGGAATTTGCGGCTTCATACAAGAGCTTGCATGAACATACCAGAGAGGTGTTGGAACTCGGCGATTTTATAATGGCGGGGAATTTGTTGTTGGCCGAACTGTACACCGAGTTTCATACATTTAAGGATGCTCCGGTATCCGGCGGTCAACCATGGAAAAAGGGTGATATCAGCATCATGACAAACTGGGTGATGTATACTATGGAGGGTGATCTAATGAAACGAATCAGAATCGCCCATTTCAGAAATCACGACCTCAAGATAGCAAAGTTCGGATAGTAGAAACGTAAGAGATAATGGATGGTCTTGTTAGCTCTCTCTTGACGACCAGGCGAGGTCGTCAAGAGAGATAATGATACGGGATTAGACCGCACCTAGAAAGCTGGGGGGCTGAATTTGCTGCTATATGACCCACAACCTGGCGAGGTAATCATCTTAACTGCAAAATCAGCCCCTTGGTATCCCCGGTTACTTAAGTGACTCGATTTGCCCACCAAACCATTGATTTAATCTTGAGTAATTAACGATTCACTTTTATTACGATATGACCACGCAAAACTTTTCACTTTAAGATTCTATTCACTCATCCAGACCTTGCTCCAGTTCCATTCAAAGGGAAGCTGCCAGTCTAAAATACCATCGTCATGGATTTTTGGACTAAGGGCATAGAGAGCCGGCTGGTTCCAGAGCGGAACCATTGTGCAATCATTATACATTAACATTGTCGCTTCTTTAGCCATTTCTGCTCGTTTTGCATCATCCGATTCGACAAGCATCTTGGCTATAAGTTCTGTCATTCCGTCCGGGGCCTTCAACGATGGTTTCATCGTAGCGGTAGGTCCCCACTGACCGTTTAACAATATTGTAGAATCTGTATAAGTTGCTGTGCCTCCAGCCCGGAAAATGTCTGTCCAACCGCCAAACAGTATCTCCATCCACCGGCTGGCGCTGATTGCTTCAATCTTGACATCGATATTTACAGCAGCCAGGTATCCCTGTACCGCTACCATATCGTCGCCATTCTGGTGACTTACCACGTAAATAGTCGTAGAGAAACCGTTAGGATATCCTGCTTCAGCAAGTAGCTCTTTCGCTTTTTCCGGGTCATAGACACGGCCTTCGAGATCAGGTATATAGCCATTCTCAATGAAAGAACAAGCCTCATAAACCGGCGTCCAATAGCCATGGCCAACAGACTCCGCTACCTTAGCCTTATCGATAGCGTACTCTATCGCCATGCGCACTCTTACATCGGAGAACTGGCTATCCTCGTTCTTCGTATCAAAAAGCAGGGCTGAATATTCACAGGTGGGGAGGACTATATTAAAACCCTTTGGCGCCAGGGCATAGGCGCTTAGATGCGCTCCACTCATAGCATGCATAGCATCCGCCTGCCCGCCCTGAAGAGCTAGTTCAGCTGTGGTGTGGTCCGCGATATACATAAATTGAACCCCATCAAGATAGGGTTTGCCACCCCAGTAATCATCAAACCTTTCAAATTCGATGGACTCGTCCTTCTTAAATTCCTTGAACTTAAAAGGTCCTGTTCCTACCGGGTTCCATCTTGCCCACTCGATTCCGTTCTTGTCAAAGGCCTCTTTGGATACCATTTTGGTGAGGTTTGGAATATCAGACAGTATCAGGCTGGTGTAGTTTACAAGATCGATTCTGATAGTATATTCATCGACAATATTTACTGATTCCCAGGCTTCAGACCCGGACACCTTGGCAGCCTGAATATTATCCATGTTCCACTTAGCTACCTCTGCATTGAGGCTTGAGCCATCATGGAACTTAACATCTTTTCTCAAATGGAAGGTAAGAGATTTGAGGTCATCAGAAAATTCCCAGCTTGTAGCCAGTTTGCCAATCGGTTTCCCGGTAATATCGAACGAGAAAAAACTCTCGATACAGGGATAAAGGAAAGAAACGGCGTTAAATTGCACTTCCGGGAGGTAACCGATCGTGCCGGTGATGAACTCGATGTCAATCAATTTCAAGACACCACCGCTTTGCGGTTCGCTGGCGGCTTGTGTTGTAGCGGCGGTTTGTGTTGTGGTAACCGCTTCGCTACAACTATTAAAAACCAGAACTAATCCAAGTAATAATATGATTAATGGCATTAAAGTTAATTTCTTCATAACTTAGCTTTATCACTCCTTTTAAAAACTAAATCCTCCTAATGAGAAAAAGGATTTCTAACATAAACCTGCTATTTGGTTTCTCACCCCCTTTCCACATACATCTTGAGATTGTGTTAAGCAAAAAAAGAGGTCATCTCATTTCCATAGCTAAAATCTATCCCTTAGTTAAAGTGTTCCCCGGAGCCTGGGGTCAAGGGCATCGCGCAAACCGTCCCCTAACATATTGAAAGCAAAAACAACCAGCATGACAGCTAAGCCGGGGGCAAAAGAAAGGATGGGAAGCTGGAGAAGATACCGGTAACCATCGTTAACCATGGCACCCCAAGCTGCTCCGGGCGCCTCAATGCCGATACCCAGGAAGCTTAAGCCGGCTTCGGCCAGGATAGCGCCTCCCATATTGAGCGTCACCAGTACTATCAGCGGCGGGAAACAGTTAGGAAGCACATGGGACATCATGATACGGAAGTTGCTGGCTCCCAGGGATTTTTCCGCCAATATATAATCATTTTCCTTGACCGATAGTACCTGACCGAACATCAGGCGTGCGTATACAGATATCAGGCCGATGCCTACTGCCAGAACGATATTTTTAAGCCCTCCTCCCAGAAGAGCCGCTACAATCAGAGTCAGCAACATCATAGGAAAAGCCATCAATGCGTCTACGAACCTCATAATTATCGTTTCCACGATACCGCGAAAGTATCCGGCGATTAATCCTATGGTCATGCCGATAGTAGCAGCCACACAGGTAGCGGCAATACCAATCAGCAGTGAAGTCCGCGAGCCGTAGATAATGCGGCTAAGCGTATCTCTTCCTAAAGCATCGGTGCCCAGGATATGTTCATGGCTGGGTCCAAGTAAAACAGCATCAAGGTTTTGTAAATACGGGTCATAAGGAGCTAAAAACGGAGCAAAAATAGCGGCAATTACTGTCGCCAATATAACAATAAGACCGAACAAAGCCACCTTCCGGCCCAAAATAACTCTCATGATACGCCGGGACTCACTCACATGGGGAGGAGATTCTCTCAAATCAATGGAAGCAGTGCGGACTTTGGTCATCACTTAAACTCCTTACACGAACCTTACTCTTGGGTCAAGCCAGCCATAGGAAATATCAACCAAGAGGTTTGTCAGCACTACCATCAAAGCTGTTATCAAGGCAACGGCCTGCACAATTGAATAATCCAGACCCATGATAGCATTCACGGACAACCTGCCGATACCGGGAATACTGAATACCGTTTCAATAAGCACCGCGCCACCCAGAATCTGGCCAAGCTGCATGCCCGTCAGGGTTACTATAGGGATAAGGCCGTTTTTCAAAATGTGTTTCGTGACTACGAGCCGCTCCTTCAAGCCTTTGGCCCAGGCCGTTCGTATGTAATCCTGACGGATAACCTCAAGCATGCTTGACCGGGTCTGACGTGTTAATGCTCCTATCGTAAAGATAGACAGGCAAATGACTGGCATAATTATCTGCCTCAGACTAAGCCAGAAATCATCGAACGGTGAAGTAAAGCCGAACATCGGCAACCAGTTCAGCTTATAGCCGAATAAGTAAATCATCAATATACCGAGCCAGAAAACAGGGACAGCTATCCAGATATTGGCTGACATCGTTACTATAAAGTCAGCCACCCTTCCCCTTTTCAGCGCCGATACCACCCCAGCCGCTATGCCAAGAATAGTGCTTATGATAAAAGATACTAGCCCTAAGTAAAGCGTAACAGGCAGGCGGCGGAGTAAGATTGTACTTACGGGTTCACTATAATACACGGAGTCCCCTAGGTCACCGTGAAGAACATCACCTACCCAATCGAGATATTGAACCGATAGCGGCCTATCCAGCCCGAATTCATGCCTTAGCATTTCAATCTGCTCCTGGTTGAGTGCTGTTAACTGGTCCTGGCTAAGGTACATTAGGACCGGGTCTCCAGGAAGGAGACGCATCGCTAAGAAAACTATCATGCTAACGATAATAATAACGAATACTACCGATATCAATCGGCGAACTAAATAGCTTGCCATTGTTACATCCCATTCAGCATTAACGAATTTTTTAAAGAAAGCTCGCTATAACTTTAATCTTGCTGTAAATTTTATTTATTATCCTCGCGTATTTACAATAACCAAGCCATCAAATCCTATTACATCATGCCAAGTACTTTTTCTAGCAAGGTTATAGTGTATAAATATGATAGTATGATATTATGATTGTATGTAGTATAAACATACTTTAGCAGGGTTGTCAATACGCCTTAAATGCCATTTTGGTTGTTTCCCCTTTAAGATGAGACCTAAAGCGAATCTCCTTCGGACTAAACAAAGAAGTAGATTGTTGGGTCCCAATAGTCCAAATTGTTCAATGCGACACGATGGCCTGATGCTTGGTCTATTTGACATCAAAATCCGACTGAACAACACAAACTCCGGCAAAACTCCGGTTTAACCAAGGGTCTTTAGTGTAATATCGCACTTAACGATGGCTCGACTCCACAGTGGGAGGGTTAGTATCCTATTTTATGAGAACTCTAGTTCAAAAGTTCTGTCTATCGTTTGGTACCGCCCACCATCATCCCCACACCTTTTCCCCACCCAATAACCAAGAAACAAGATACAACTTGTTGGTCACCATGATATCAAATTCGGATTGCGTAAATTAACCCATTGACAATTTACCGCCTTTATATATACTAAGGTTGTTGAAGTCATAAGGAGATGTTTGATCATGGCTTGCTGGAAAGACAAGCTTAATGGGGACTCGGTTCCGTGGCTGCTGGAGAACGATAAGACCCAGCCAGCCATCCGTTATTATACCTTGCGCGATATCCTCGGCTGGGACGAGAATGATAAAGAAGTCAAAGCTGCTAAGGCGGCTATCATGACAAGCGGACCGGTGCCGGTAATCCTGGCGGCCCAGCAGCCAGAGGGATATTGGGACAAGCCGGGAGCAGGCTATGGGCCCCAATACCGAGGGACGCAATGGGCGCTCGTCTTCATGTCACAGTTCGGCGCAGACGGTTCTGACCCGCGCATCCGTACCGGCTGTGAATATTTGCTTTCACACGCCATCGCCAGCAATGGTGGCCTTTCGTGGAACGGTAAGTCTACCGGCTTCGAGCACTGCATAGCGGGTAATGCGGGAGCGGCATTAATAGACTTCGGTTGGCTTAACGACCAACGCTTGCAAACAGCAATGGAATGGTTAGCGCAGACTATTACCGGAGAAGGAGTGGCCGACGCTTCGAACCGCGATACAAGTAAACGTTACTATGAGTCCGGGAATACAGCTCCTTTATTCGTCTGTTCAGTCAACGTCAATCTGCCATGCGCTTGGGGAGCCATCAAGGCGATGATTGCCCTGAACAAAGTACCACCGGCGCAGCGAACCAGAAACATGCAGGCAGCTATTAAACAAGGCTTGGACTTTTTGTTGAGTCATGACCCGGCGGTCGCCGATTATCCTTTCGGCAGGGGAAATAAGCCAAGCTCAAGCTGGTTCAAATTCGGCTATCCCGTTGGTTTTATCACCGATGTGCTTCAGAACCTGGAGGTATTGGCAGCATTAGGCCAAGCCCAAAATCCCAGGTTGGCCAATGCACTAAAGCTGGTACTCAACAAACAGGATAAACAGGGACGCTGGAAACTCGAATACACTTACAACGGCAAGAGCTGGGTGGACATAGAAAAGAAAGGACAGCCCAGCAAGTGGGTCACCTTGAGAGCTTTGCGCGTTTTGAAAGCGGCTTATCCTGAAGCAGGGTGATTTCCAGCATCCGGATACAGGAGGACTGATATGGAATTGATAAAACCGCTTGCCCTGCACACCGGCGACAAGATTGGCATCGTCGCTCCATCCATGCACATTATTAATGATGAAGCGGTGCAAAACGGCGTCGCCACATTACGAGAAATGGGATTCAACGTGGAGATGGGGCCGACCGTCCATTCAAAGTACCGGAATACTACCGCTTTGGCTGAAGACCGCGCCAGGGAGATGATGAAATTCTTCACGGATCCTGATACGAGAGCGATCATCTGCCTGATAGGCGGCGATACGGCAGCACACCTGTTAAAGCTGCTCGATTATGAAACGATACGCACCAATCCGAAACTATTCAGCGGGATGAGTGACATTGGTCATTTGAGCCTGGCGCTGCTTTCCCGGGCTGGCCTGGTGATTATCTACGGGCCGGACCTGACCTTTGGATTCGGCGCCGACCGGAACAATCCGGCAACCCGATATAATATCGACCTGTTCCTCAAATGCTGCACGCGGCCGGAACCTCCGGGAAAAATACCGGCTTTCACGCAGTGGGAGTGCTGGCGGCCGGGCAAGGCAAGGGGTCGATTAATCGGCGGCTATTTCGGGGCGCTTTCGAGTCTGTATCGGACCAGTTACTGGCCGCAGGCGGAGGACAATATCCTGTTCTGGGAAGCCCTGGAAACGCAGCCGCACGAAATTGAAAGACAATTCATCATCGCTGAAGCTGAAGGATTCTTCAATAATGTAACCGGCATGGTCGTAGGAAAGCTGGTCGGGTGTGAAGAGAAAGATTACGAAGGGATGTTACCCGACGTCAAAGAAATACTTCTTGAAATCACGAAAGAGTACGGGTTCCCGATCATTGGCAACGCAGACTTCGGCCATAGTGGTATCTTCATGCCGATGCCAGAAGGGCTGTTGGCAGATATGGATGCAGAAAACTTATCACTTGAGCTGGTTGAATCCATGGTCCGATAGCCGGAGGGGTTCTATCTCCTGCAAACATGGCTGAAGATTAGGCTCCAGCTAAGGGGATTCAAACTCCCCAGTTATGGTATACTAAAAGACACCTTAAAGGTTCTGTCTATTGAGCATTACCGCCCTACCATGTCTGCGGTTTACGAGGAATTACCCCTTCGCGAACTCCTTATCGCCCTCCTCGGCGATGATTGGAGGAAGCACTTGGAAAATCGTGGTAAAACCAAATTATTAGTAAATCGGGTGTAAATAAGACCTAGCACTTAACTCTGTTATCCATATAAGTAAAACTCTGGTAAAATTGAATATTTTTCAAACTTGCAGCTGTTCATTGTTTCGTTCTTAATATGCACATAGCTGTTATGTTAAGTTTATTCGTGTTGCATAAAATAAACTTATGTAAAATCGAGTAACAAAATACATCTCTCGCTATCCGATATAAAAATATCGTTAGATTATCAAGTTTATTAGGTATACCGTAAATAGCAAGCTTAATATCCAAAATCCACTAACAACTCTTTGGAGCATACAGGAGAGAAAGCATAGAGACTTTAACAGGTTTTTCTTAGCCTTTATCAGTTGCTAAGGCGTCTTTTACCTGGGTAAAAGCTTCCGGTTTCAGAGTCTTCGTAATCTCAAGAATACCTTCAGCGGCAATTGTTACCGCCGCTTCCTCGGGCACTCCGGATTTTTCGGCAACTTTTCTAACGGCTTCCATTATTTGTTTCGTAACCGCGCCAAGGTCAGCGCCGGTTTCAACGGCTCCCTGGATAGCTCCTTGAGTGACGCCTGAAATACCATTAAGCGGATTTATTCCGGCCTTGTTAGCTACCTCAATCATGCCGGTCGTAACCGGTAAAACGAGGTTTTCCACCGCCAGAGGAGTATTATCAGCGGCATGTAATGCGCCGCGCGTAGCTTGACTCACAATCTCGGTACCACGTGTTTTAACCTCTTCTTTGTCCTTCAATATACCGGATAAGCTTTTCCCTAATTCATTGACGAGTTTCCTAGTTACTCTTTTACTACCCAAAGCAACCGAGGCGGCCACCCTGGCTATTTCAGCTATCTGATAAGTGGTAACCCCTACGGCGACGTCAATCCCGGGGATGGGGACTTTCTTGAGAAAACTCAAGGGGAAGTTAGCCAGTAGATTATAGCCGGGCACCGAACTCATCGGACGCGATATTTCCCGGGTGGGATAGAAGAGCGATTCAAGGATTACTTCCCGCCCTACCTCGCCTTCCTCACGGATCCGAGCTAATACGCCTAACGTAAAAACCCCTATGATGAAAGCGATACCAAAAAGAAAATCATAACCGATGATTCTTAATGCCGGAAGCTGAACAGAATGAGCCGGGTCTATCCACGTGAGTGTGAGATTTATCTGGCGCGTAGCGAAAAAGTCAGCCAAATATCCCCCCACCAGCGGGCCCAGCCCGGCACCCATGTTGGTAGCCAGCGAAGCGCCGACAAGATAAGACGTAGCCTCACCCTTAGGAGACAGCTTAAGGCCGATTGTCCCCATGGCGAGCGTCACACCGGCGTTGGCAATGCCCGCAAAGATATGCAAGACCACCAGTAGCGGTATGGTGAGAAAGTAACGCTCCGGCATGGTGGTGAATATCCAGCTTAGGATTACCAGCAGATACAAAGATGCGCATAGTGAAAGAACTACCTTATTACCGAAACGGTCAACGAAACGCCCCCAGACTTTTAAGAAGAATATGTTGAAAAATTGGCTTAAAATAGTTAGCGCAATAACCCAGGTAAGCGGAAATTCCAGCCGCTTTAACATGTACACGGCAAAAAACGGGATCGCTAGGTTAGAGGCAAACGCCCAGGAGAACAAAAACTGGATTAGCCGCCGGAAATTCCCATCACGAATGGGGGCGGAGAGCGTTTTCCATAGTGAAGCCTGCTGCCCGGAGACCGGCGGCATCAACGGTTCCGGCATGAACGACATTATTACCGGGCTGACGAGCCCGAGGAATACAGCTCCGAAGAGGAGGACATACGTGTAGCTCATAATAACGCTGCCGGCAGCGGCCTGCTTGGGCCAGTAGTCAACAAATAAAGCCGCCCCCAGGCCGAAAAGCACCGCAGCGGTAGTAGCGAAGATGAGCCGCCTGGATAAAATATTACCCAACATGGTCTGGGGAATCAGGTCCCGAATCCAGCTGTTCCAGGCAGCGTTAGTGGCTGCATTCAGCAGGTAGCGGGCCGCCATCAGCCAGAGGAGCAGAGATATGGCGGCGGCACTCGGGGATTTGACAAAAAAGGGAATCAAGGCGATAGCAACCCAAAGCAACTGCCCTGGAACCGAGCTTACTATAGAAATTATCTTGCGAAGCCGGATTTTTTCCACCAGCAAGATTGTGGGTATTTGAACAATTTGCATCAGGAAGGGAATGGCGGCAAGAATACCAATCTGGAGGTTGTTGGCGCCAAGCGCCAAGGCGAACGCCGCCAAGAAGCCGCTCGTCGTGATACTATTGAAGCCCAGAGAAAGAGAACCTTCCCATGCAAGCAGCCGCAATCCTTTATTTTTTTCTTCTTCAGATATGGCCGGCTTGGGCTTGAAAATTCCTTGTAGTTTCATTTAAGTGCTTCTCGCCCCAATATTCATTCCAAAAATTTTCCAATCTAAGTGATGCTCCGGAAATCAAGAAATACGCGGCATTTTAGGTACAATTACTTACTCTGATATTCTTATTGAATGCAGTAGCGATTTATTGCCGGATGAAGAGGCTAATCGTCTTGATGAATTTGGTGATAACCCATTCCGGTATGTACCGTTACGTTTTGTACCCCTTTGATAATGTTGTAGCCGTTATTATTTTAAGGAGGCAGGCCAGATATTGAAAGGACTAATGCACGTTTTTTCTGTTTGGATATTTTACCTGGACTTACCGCGTTTCTTTTTCTCCGGCGCCGGAGTCAATACACTAACAAGATACGCTATTCTCCTGGCTACGTGTTCAGCAGCTTCTTGCCTGGTACTGGATAATACCAGGTCATCGGCCAGTTCTTCATCTTGAATCACTTCCCTGACCCAGTTACTGAAGTCTTTTTTCTCCAGGTTGGAATGGAAGCTAAATGTTTCATCAGACATGGCAGATAGTCCACCGGCCAGTTCATTCATGCTTCTGAAGACTTTTCCTCCGTGACACCAGAAGACCTTGTCTTCCGGTACACGAGCCAGGAAATTGTTCGCCTGTTCTTTTAGTTTTTCATTTTCAGTTGACTTTCTAGCCATCGTCTTCATCCTCCTAAGTTCTATCATCGCTAGTTTTAACACCACGACAAACTATCCCATCGCAAACGGTATTATACCACTTAAGGCAAGCTAAAACCATACAACAATGATATTTTTGATTGGGTTTGCCGCCAATCTTATGGCGCCTGCCGGGTGGGGAAAAATCAGATAAAGATGGCTCTTCTCTAGCTTTTTAACAAACTCCGGTAGAGTTCCAGATAAGTCTGTGCCGAGTTCTGCCAGGAGAAATCCGCGGACATAGCATTCCGTACCAGAATTCGCCATGCGTCTTGCTGGCGGAACACCGCCAGCGCCCGTTCCATAACTTCTAAAAGACTGGCCACATCGAATTTATCAAAGGTAAAACCGATGCCCGTACCGCTTTGCGGGTTGAAATTTTGTACCGTATCTTTAAGACCGCCGGTGGACCTTACCACGGGAATGGTACCATACTTTAACCCGTAGAGATGAGTTAAACCTCCCGGTTCATATTGTGACGGCATCAAGACAAAATCCGCCCCGGCGATAACCCGGTGCGCCAGCTTTTCGTCGAAGTCAAACCGCACTCCTACCCTGCCGGGGTAGCTGGTTTTTAGCTGGCGGAAGTAGTTTTCATATCTAACATCGCCGCTGCCAAGCGATGCGAACTGGATGCCACGCGCCATAAGTTCATTAAAGATCGGCGGCAGTAAGTCCAGCCCCTTCTGGGACACTAGGCGGGAAACCATGCAAACCAGGGGTACGGAGGGATTTACCTCTAACTGCATAATCCGCTGGAGTTCAGTTTTACAGGCTTGTTTGCCGGAAAGGTCAGCTAGGGTATAGTTCTGAACAAGATACCGGTCAGACTCCGGATTCCAAACATTATAGTCAACGCCGTTGAGAATACCGAACAGCCGGGAAGAGTGCTCCCGAAAGAAGGAATCCAACCCGAAACCATATTCCGGCGTCATGATTTCCCGAGCGTAGGTAGGGCTGACCGTGGTGAGTATATCCGAGAAAACGAGCCCGCCTTTAAGGAAATTTATTTTGCCGTAAAATTCCAGATAGCGGGGCGTAAAGAAGGACCGGTCCAGATTCAGTAGATGCCAATCAAGGTCCCAGAAATAGCCCTGGTACCCAAGGTTGTGGGTGGTAAAAACTGTTTTTACCGCCGCCAACTCCCGGTAAAGCTCCGGTTGCATTTTGAGGAAAGCGATGGCAAGGGCTGTTTGCCAGTCATGGGCGTGAAGCACCGCCGGCGGGTCGAGCTTGAGAACCTCAAGGACGGCGCGCGAGAAAAAGATAAACCTTTCCGCGTTATCCGGGTAATCTCCCTGGGGCGTGCCGTAGAGATACGGGCGGTCAAAATAATGGTCCGCACGGATGAAATAGACCGTGATATCATTACCCGTCTTTGTCTTAAGCAGCGTGCCCTTCTCCCAGCGACTGGATACCGGGACGGAGAAAACCACGCCGGTATCTTCCAGAGGCCAATCACCCCGCAGCACGGTTTGATACGCCGGCATCACCAGCGTGAACGCAACGCCCAACTGTTCCAGCGCCTGGGGCAAAGCGCCGAGGACATCTCCCAAACCGCCGGTCTTGGCAAAGGGCGCTATCTCCGGTGAAGCCATGACGATTTTTAACCTGCCGGGGGAATGCGTCATCATGCTTACTCCCGTTTTCCCGTTTTCTTTCTCAAGTGGTCAACACGGCGCAGCGTTTCCAGTACCAGCGGCATGGCGCGGAACTCCTCAAAGCTGTAACGGGCCTTTCTCTGCCAGTTGTGATATTCATCGCTCGTCCCGGGTATGTTCTGGGGTTGCTCTTCAAGCCAGAGGTCTTCCAGGTTTACCAGGACCATCGAGGCATCACTGCCGCCTAAATAAGCTAAACAGGCTTTTAGCACGGAGGCCGCATCCACGCTGCCGGACTGGCCTAGCCAGCCATGCCGCTTTAAGAAGGCGACCAGCGCTTTTTTGGTTGCCTGACGTGATATCCGGGCGCTCCCGGCGCCGGCTTCATCCAGGAAACCTAATTCAAGATACTTGTTAATATCCAGCCCCTGCCAAAAAGCGGCAAAGGGCGGGATATCATGGGTATTCAAACTAGCCACCGTGCCGGGAGGTACCGGGTTAATGGCAGAATCGGGATCGGCGGTAAGTTCAAAGTTCAGCACGTACATCCGGCTAAGCCCGTGGCGGGACATCGCTGGTCTGACCTGTGGGGATACCGTTCCCAGGTCTTCACCGACAATCCCGACCTTGTGCCGGTGGGACTCCAGTGACAGTATAGCATATAGTTCGTCCGCACGGTTGCGAACATAAACCCCCTGGCTGACGGCAGAGCCGCGGGCAATCCAAAACAAGCGGTGCAGCCCCATCACATGGTCAATGCGGATAAGGCCGGCAGGCTGGAAATTATGGCGCAGGTAATTAATGATATACTGGTAGCGCTGTTGCCTGATGGCTACCGGATGAACCGGCGGGAAGCCCCAATTCTGCCCCGCGGAAAAGAAATTATCCGGCGGCGCGCCTACGGAAAAACCGGCAGCAAAAACGGATGATTCCCGCCAGATATCGTAACCATCGGGGTGGACGCCCAAAGGGAGGTCTAGATATAGGCAGGCGCCTTTTGCCTGCGCAACCGACGCAACGTTTTGCAGCTGCCCGTGGGACAGCCACTGAACGTAGCGGTGATAGCGCAGGACATCAACATCACCATCATTTTCCTCTAACAGGCCGTTTTTAAGACGAGACGGCCACGCATGCCAGGGGACGTGCTGACTAGCTAAAACAGCCCGGAAGCGGGCGTATTGTTCCACTTCCGGACGCGCTTTTACAAAGGCATCAAATTCCGCCGAGCGGCGGGGCTTGCCGGCGAAAAAATACCGGGAGAGTTCCAATAAAATGCGGCGTTTGAGTTCCATCTGGCGGCGGTAATCCACCAGAGACAATTTTTGCATGTCCGCAATCTCATCCGGGCAGGAAGCTAAAACAGCCTGCGCCGCGGGACATTCCCGGAGTTCGGGGATCCGGTTGATATCCAGGTAAAACTCGTTCCAGAAAAGCCTGCTTACCGGCAGGTAAGGGCTGGGTTGAACGGGCTCGTCCAGAAAGGTTGCCAGCAGCGGAAGCGTGCCGATAGCCCGCCCCCCCTTGGCGGCAATAAATTCCGCTAAAGAGGCCAGGTCAGTAAAATCTCCCGCGCCCCAGCTTTGCCGCGTGTGCAATGAGTATAAGGGGAGGAAAGCGCCCCAGGTGCGACCACCCGGGTCCGCCGAATAGGCTCTGGTGGGGGCGGAGATTACCATGGCTTCCGCTTTTTCCCCGCCAAATTCAACAGTCAACCGGTGATAACCGGAAGGCAATTTTGCCGGAAAAGGCAGCTTACGGTAGATATAGCGCACCCCTTCATTTTCCGTCATGGCGAAGGTCTCCATATCACCGCCCCGCCACCGCCACGTTCGAGCTTCCGCCTCATCGGTAACGATACTACCCGTAATAACAGATTCGCCGATATCCGAGGGAAGTCTTAGCTTGACAGAGGGGAGTATGCCGTCCCAGGCAAGAAGCACCGGGGACACCGGCCGCCGTAAGATTTGCTGGCGGCATTCCCGCCACGCCGAGGCAACATCCGCCGGGCCAGCCAGCGGAGCGCCCATTTCCTTCAGCACCGCCAGGATAATTTCCTCGGAGGCCGCCTGCCGGCGGTTTTGCATATCACAATAGGAAGTTTCAATGCCGTACAGGTGGGCTAGATGATGGAGACCGGGCGCGGCGGAGGGCGGATTCATTGCGGCGCCCCGATTGATGGCTTTGCCGCGAGACGGGCCGCCGGTAAATAAAGCTGCTCGGTATATTCTTGAAGCATCCGCCGGGCGCTGAAAGCCGGCAAGATGGAGCCGATTGACGCTTTGATACGCTGCGCCCAGCCATGGGGGACGCCCTTCCAATCCTGATCGTAGTAAAGAGGTATAATCTCTGTTTCCAGGATACGGTAGATGTCCTGCGCATCAATGTTATCTTCCTCATCGTTATTGCCGGGATGGGCACCTTGGCCAATCGCCCAGCCATTGATGCCGTTATAGGCCTCATCCCACCACCCGTCACGCACGCTGAAATTCAGGACGCCGTTAAACGCCGCCTTCATGCCGCTGGTACCGCAGGCTTCAAGTGGACGCCGGGGATTATTGAGCCAGACATCGACCCCCTGAACCAGATAGTGTGCCACGTGCATATCATAGTCTTCCACAAAGGCGATTCTGCCCATAAAAGCGCGGTCAGTAGCCAGCGTAAAGACCTGATGCAGCAGATTTTTTGACGCGCCATCGGCGGGGTGGGATTTACCGGCGATGATTATCTGGACGGGATACCGCCGGTTGTTGATAATGCGTTTAAGGCGCTCAATATCACGGAAGATCAGCGCCGGGCGTTTATACTCCGTAAAGCGGCGGGCGAAACAGATCGTCAGCGCCTCCGTATCAAGCAAAGCGCCGATGGCCAGCACGTTACGCGCCGAGATTCCATCCACCGCCCAGCGCTTCCTGGCCTGTTCTGTAATTTTTGCCATCAGTTTGCTTTTAAGCTGTTTGTGAACCCTCCATAGCTCTTCGTCCGGAATATCGTTTACTTTACGCAAAAAATCCGGGTGGTTCTGGTTATGTAAAGATTGAGCGCCCAGGTACTGGTCATAAAGATTGCCGATTTCCGGAGCGATCCAAGAGAATACGTGCACGCCGTTGGTAATCTGGTTGATGGGTACCCGTTCTTCAGGGAGGCCGGGATAAAGGACTTGCCACATCTTCCTGGCTACGCGCCCGTGAATTTTGCTGACGCCATGACAATGTTCCGCCATTTTTAACGCCAGCGTGGTCATATTGAATACGGTGGTTTCACCGGCGTGCTGGCCCAACTCAAGGAATTCCTGCCGCCCGATGCCGAGCCCTCCCCAGTAACGACCGAAGTATTTATCCATCAGTTCCGGAGAAAAGGTATCATGCCCGGCCGGGACGGGGGTATGGGTGGTAAAGATACTGGCGGCTTTGACGCTGCGCATGGCTTCAGGAAAAGGCTGGCCTTTTTGAACTTCCTCCCTTATCCGCTCTAGCATCATGAAGGCTGTATGCCCTTCATTGGCGTGCCAGAGCACAGGTTTAATGCCGAGTGCGCGCATGACGCGCACGCCGCCTATCCCTAGCACGATTTCCTGTTGAATACGCGTTTCCCGGTCAGCCGCGTAAAGGCGTGCGGAAAGCTCGCGGTATTGCGGGCTATTATCTTCAATATTGGTATCCAGCAGGTACAAACTAACACGCCCGATGCGGATGAGCCAGGCACCGAGCTGCACAATATGGTTATCCAGCTCCACCGAGACCAGGTTCCGGGAACCTTGCGGAGACACTACCGGGTTAACCGGTACCTTGCCGAAATCAAGCTGCCGGAAAACTTCCTCCTGCCAGCCTGCATCAGAGATAATCTGGTGAAAATATCCCTGCGGATACATCAAGCCGACGCCGACCAGCGGCAGGCCGAAATCGCTTGCTTCCTTGCAGATATCGCCCGCGAGTATGCCCAGGCCGCCGGCATAGACCGGCAGTGAGCTATGAATGGCAAATTCCGGCGAAAAATAGGCGATTGGCCCGGAAAGGCCTGGCTGATACCCGGCGGCGAAGGAGCTGTTTTCTTTTGCCATATCATGGTCAAAAATGGCCATGACATTACGGTATAAATCAAGGAAGGCTTGATCACCAGCCGCTTCCCTAAGTCTTTCCGGGCTGATATCAAGCAGTAATTTTACCGGGTTATGGCCGCTTATCTGCCACAATGAATAGCTCAAGTTGCGGAATATGGTGCGCGCATCTTTATTCCAGCTCCACCAGAGATTGTAGGCCAGCTCGCCGAGGCGGCCAATATTTTCCGGCAATTTCAAACTAATCAGTTGATTGACCATAGCTATTACCCACCTTCATACCCTTAGAGTGCAAATTCACGTTAATTTCACTCCACCACTTGTTGAAAGTATAACACTTCTGCAATTCGACTGCCCATCGCCGCCGGTTATTTGGCAGAGTACGCCGTTAGCAATAAACCCGGAGTACGCGCCAGGAATACGGTGTGCAGCATCAGCCGTCGGTAATGCTAAACAGGTGCGCGCGGTAAGGTGCAAGGTCGATATAAATGCCCGGTCCGTAAACCTCCTCCATCTGTCGGATGTAAGTAATGCCCGTAAGCTCATCAAGGAAAGAGAGGCTTCCCCCACCGGCGGGCTTCGGCGGCATTTTTAACCGCCCCTGCGCCGGGGTGGGAGAATAATTGATGATTACGATTTTATAATCTCGTTCGTATTGCCATGACCAAGCCAGCATATTTTGCCAGCTGTTATTGCCCTCCCCGGCCGGGGCAGTTTCCAGGAGCTGCCAGATGCCATCGCGGAAAACGGGCCTGTTACAGATTGCCAGGAGTTTCTGATAGAACCGCATTATCTCACTATCAACAGATTCTTCCGGCGCGCGCGCCAGCTGCACCGGCGGGCGAACGCCGCTGCCGCTTAACTGCCCGTGATGCAAAAAGCGCAAGCCAGGGATAGTACACAGAATAACCGCCGCCGCCAGCGAACGTTCGCGGCCAAAGGCCGTAACGGCGCGTGGTTCGTCATGGTTTTCAATAAAGCGCACCGAGCGTTCCGGGCAGTGGTCCGCCGCGAGATACCGGCGGATTTCCTCCGGGGAGGAATCTCTAAGTTTATGATAAAATCGCATATCGTAGGTGAAATCAAACCCCAACTCCTGCAGTTTTTCTTCCAAATCCCAGTAGGCTTCAGAGATAAACAAGAAACCCGGCACGCGCCGTCTTACCCGGCTGATGGCTTCAGCCCAGAATTCCGTTACCGGGAGCGCGCCGCCGGGTATCAGTTCCTGCCAGACGCGGCCGAAGACATCGTTAAGCGCCAGCATGGCCATATCGCAGCGCACGCCATCGGCCACTTCACTGACTTGCAGTAACTCCCGGATAAGAGCGTTCCTTAAATCAGCGGAATAGAAATTCAGCTGCGCGGTATCCGTCCAGGGAGAGAAATTGGGGTCCCGGCCATGTGCAAGATAGCGGCCTTCGGCTGTTTGAAAGAACCAGTCAGGATGGCGGCGGACATCAGCTTGATTGCCTTGAACGAACCGGCCGGGGTGGGATAGCGTCCAGGGGTGGTCTATTGCCAGATGATTAGGCACAAAATCCAGCACCAGGCCGAGGCCGTACCGATTAAGCTTCGACTTGAGCGTGGCCAATTCATTTTTGCGGCCCAGCGCCGGTTCCAGGCTGTAGCTATAAACAGCATAGGGGGAACCTCCGATATCGCCGGGCGACCAGTCCGGCAGGACTTTAGCGTATTCTCGGCGCAGACCGGGGTCAGACACGGCTATTTGCCGGGATGCCGGGCTGCGCTGCCAAACGCCCATCAACCAGATAAAGTCAATACCCAGTCGGGAAAAAGACCGCCATTCTTCTTCCGGTATTGCCGCCATGGTCACCGGATTAAGATACTTACCGGATATTTCTTTCAGGTAAAGACAGGTATTGATTTCATAAAGGTAAGGATTGCGACGCATAAAAAACATCCGCCAAAGGCATCCCTGACTTTATGTTTAGTTTAACATCACGTTTGGGGCACCGCAATAGAGGTATTACCCATTTTTACCAAGCTAAATTATCACTTTCTTCAACAGCGGCACCAAGACGGTTTAACCACCGGCATCCGGCTATGAAGCAATAATCCTAAATGTTATAATGGCGCAGGAGGTGTCTGATGATTTATTGGGCGCAGTTATTCCATTTCTACCAGCCGCCGACACAGATGCCGGTGGTGCTGGAAAAAATCTGTAACGAATCATATAAACCTCTGATCAAAGTACTGCTGCAAAATCCGCATGTCAAGGCGACGGTTAATATCAACGGCGTGCTTCTGGAGATGCTGAACGATTACGGACACAGAGATGTCCTTAGGGGCCTGCGCGAGCTTGGAGAAAGTGGAGAGGTAGAGTTCACCGGGAGCGGGAAATACCACCCGATTCTGCCTTTATTGCCTGCGGCAGAAAGAAAAAGGCAGGTGGAATTGAACATTGCCACCGGCAAACATTTCCTGGGGGAGGCTTACCAAGCAAGGGGATTCTTCCCACCAGAAATGTGCTACAGCGCCGATATTTTGCCGGAGGTGACGGCCACGGACCATAAGTGGATTATCGTCAGCGGCATTGCGTGCCCGGTGGATTGGCCGGTGGACAAAGTTTACCGGGTTGAACACGACGGGCAAAAGCTGGCCGTTTTTTTCAGGGATGATATCCTTAGCAACAAGATAAGCTTCAAACAAATCGGCGCCAACGATTTTCTGGAACACCTGAAACAGTCCCGCGGCGATAAAGATAACATGTATGTCGTCACCGCCATGGACGCAGAAACTTACGGGCACCATATTCAGGACTGGGAAAAACTTTTTCTGGCTTCCGTTTACGAGCAGCTCAATCCTACGGGGAAGACCTATTCAGGCATCAAGCAGGCAACGGCATTGAGCACCCAGCAGCAGAGCCTGATTTCCGATGCGCAATTTACGGAACAAGTACAGATGGTGACAATAAGCGAGCTGTTGCAATTGTTCCCCGAAGGAGAAGTAATTAGCCCCAAGCCGTCATCATGGAGCACGACGGCGGAAGATATCAATGCCGGCAATCCTTATCCGCTCTGGCTCGATAAAGACAATGAAATCCACCACCTGCAGTGGGAACACCTCCGTCTTTGTATCGAACTGGTAAACAAGGCGCAGGAGTGCGGTGATAATGATGAATGTAATTTATTCGGGCGGATCGCGCGCGGGCTTCTTGATATGGCGGAGCACAGCTGTCAGTTTTGGTGGGCCAGCTGCCGGCCGATGTGGGATGTGAATCTCATCCACCTGGGGCTAATCGACCAGTGGCGGGTAATGGTTAACGCCTACCGGGCGCTTAACAAGAGCGGCGCTGAAGGCGAGACCAAGACCAACTATTACCACAAGCTGGTTGCCGCCCGTGATATCAGGAACAAAATAGTTGACCGCCTTTTTGTGATTTGATACGGATAGCATTAGTCAGGAATCAACTCCAGGGCGGCTACCGGAAAAGTGGCCATGACCTCCGCCATCGGCAGGGCTGCCCTTCTTTCGCTGGTAGTGACCTCTACCAGTTCGCCGGTAAATATATTACGGCAGGTTCTCTTCCGCAGCCGCCCCGGCAATACCAGCAGGGTGTCTCCCCAGGCTTGCGGGCCGGTGGGCGGCGCCGTACCGTTTTGCGTCAATCTGGTTATCATCCTGGGGACGCTAACCAGCAGCTGCCGGTTAGCTTTTTGCCAGGCGAAGGCACAAACATTAGCTTTCCTGCCGCCGATAGCCTCAAGAGGAACATAGTTACCATCGTTAAACAAGAGGGGATTACGGCGGCGGTAGTCCAGCGCTTTCCAGGTGACATACAGCTTGATTTCACCGTTCTCAAGGTTACCCGCCAGTTCCTTGGCCAGCCCGGTTAAAGCATTTTTACCCCCAGCGCGTTCTTTTATGGATTCAAGCAGCCTGGTGCGATAAGTAAAATCAACCGGCCCGCGGTTATCCGGGTCTACTAGGCAGAAATTCCAAAGTTCATTTCCCTGGTAGAAGTCCGGCGTCCCTGGCGAAAAAGTCTTTAACACAACCTGCGATAGAGAATTGTACATGCCGCCGTAAGCGACCTGTTTGTTGAGCTTCAAGAAATCAGCCAGGAATAAGTTGGATGGAGAGGAGTCCAGTATCGCAGTGACGAAGGCCATGACGTTTTCTTCGTAAGCAGTATCCTGGTTGACCCAGCTTGTATGTACTTTGGCTTCCCGAATAGCTTTCAAGACATAGTTGTGTATCCGGCAGGTAAAAGTATCACGCTCTCTTTCACTCATTTCCCCTGCGGGGTAAGTGCCGAGCAGAGTCTGGTAAATCAGGTATTCCTCATTTTTATCCGGGACGCTTTCCCCGTCAAGCGCGGTCTTTTTACGCCGGTTAAACCGGCTCCAGCGCCCCAGGGACGCTTTCCATTCCTTAGGTATCTCGGAGAGTACATTGATGCGGGCACGCACATCCTCACTCCTTTTTGAGTCATGTGTTGATGTGGCGAGGAGGGAATGAGGCCAGTTTTTCAGTAGCACCGTGTTATGCCGGTGGAACTCGTCTACCGTGTTCCCAAAGCAGCCTGGGTTGCTGCCAACATCGTTCAGGGAGGTAAGCGGATTGTACCGGTAGAAAGCCGTGGCTTCTACCCCCTTAGCCATAACCGGCCCGGTTAACTGTTGAAAGCGCATGACAAACTGTTGCTGTTCCCGACGCCCTTCTTCATCCATATCCGGCGGGTATTTCAACAGCAGCGTATCGTGCAGGAAGTCAAAGAGCGAGCCGCTTAAAGCCGGGTTACGCCTTTTAGCCTGAACTACAGCCATGTTGATAACCACTCTGTCCCGGTCACTAACAGCATTCTCTAACGCGTTGATGTAGGTCCGGTATACCGGGAAGCAGGCGATGACTTCCCTGATGGCGTGCATCAGGCTGTTCAGCGTGAAATCCCGGTACCGCCGGCTCTTTTCTGAAACCCTGTCCAACCGGTGGGCAAGGACATTAGTTTCCGCAGACATCGAGGTGTCCATGATGAGCACTTTACAATCATAGGCTATATCCTTAAAATCTCCTTCCGTTTTGGTAAACCACCGATAGATATTGCGTATTGACCGGGCATTCCTTCTGTTGACAAATATACCGTTGAGCAGGGTGGCAAACTCGTAACCCGTGGTGCCATCCACCGGCCAGGCGTCTCTTAAGTTTTCTTTTTCTCCCAATATTTTTTCTACGACCACATAAAGAGGTTGGAGCAGTGCTGAACCTTGATTGATTTCTGGTTCTTCCTCTAATTTTTCCAGCAGTTTTTCTTCTGCGATAATCAGATCATTGCCGGAGTATTTGTTATTTTGCTCCATTGCGTCACGGCACAGCCCTATTAAGCGGATTTGTTGCAGACGCCGCAGATATTCGCAGGCATTAAACAGCCCATCCACATGGTCAATCCTGACCCCGGCAACCGCGCCCTGGCGGAGCAATTCATGAAGCAGCTTGTGGCAAAGATAGAAAACCTGCCGGTTCTCCATTTGCAGAGCTACCAGTTCATTGATATCAAAAAAACGTCTGTAATTAATTTCGTCCAGTGCCACTCTCCAGTAACTAAGGCGGTACGCCTGTTGTTCCAAAAGTTCGTGCAGCCGGTTAAAACTCTCGTTATCACCCGCTTTACCGTTGAACATGTGTAGCATTTCAGCAATGGACGTCTGCACTTTTTTATTCCGCTGGTAAAGTTCCCATAGCTGTTTCCTGATTATCTTCTTTTCCCGAATCATCTCGCTAATCCGCTCCGGCTTCGTTTCCGACCTGGCAGGCAGGTTACGACAGGCGGTGATAATGCTTTGCATTTCCAGATAATCCGTATGGCTTTCGCTTAGCGTCTCTCGGAGTTGCTCCAGGCAGATTTCCAACGGAAGCGCGGCGGTTCCCAGCCCGACCGGCAAGAGACACTCTCTATAGCTGATGAAGAAGGCCCCCTGATGAAAAGCCAACTGCAACTGACCGGCCTCAAGCACCTTTCCGTACTGGTCTTCCAGAATCGGCAGCAATACTTTTTCACGCAATTCCGTTTTAACCGGGTACCAATCTATATCAAAAAATTGAGCGTAGGGAGAACTCATCCCATTCTCTAGAACGTCAGACCACCAGGGGTTATCAATAGTGGACATATGGTTGGGCACGAAATCCAGCACCTGGCTCATGCCATGCCGGTGCAAGGCGTCCACGAATCTGCGGTAGTCAGCGGCAGTGCCGATTTCCGGGTTCAGGGCGTTGTGGTCGGTGATATCATAGCCGTGCATACTCCCCGGGCGCGCTTTGAGGTAAGGAGAAGCGTAGATATCGGTAATGCCCAATGCGTGCAGGTAAGGCACTAAGGCCGCGGCGTCACGGAAGGTAAAACCACGGTTGAACTGGAGGCGGTAGGTGGATACCGGGTAACGCTTGGCCTCCGGAGCCAGCTTTTTGACCTTTTCATAGAGCTTATTGATGATGCTATCGTCGATCATTGTTCCTCGCGCCGGAAAATTACCAGGGACAGGGGGTCTGTAACCAGAGATATTTCCCCGCCGGACTCAATCTGCGGGGGAACCGTTCCGCCATGGCCGAGCCACTGCGCCTCGGACGAATCCATCTGCTTACGCCAACAGCCTCCAGGAAGGGCCAGATTAAACGGGACACGGCTATCGCTAAAATTAAAAATGATAACAACCTGTTCATTGCCAGCCCAGCGCCTGACGACCATGACCCCGGCATTTTCATAGCTTGTGACTTGCATATTTTCTTTGTCAAGCAGGGCCAGCGCCGGAGATTCCCGGCGCAGCCGGAGAAGTTCTTGATAGAACCGGTAAAGCACACTGTGCGGCTCCCGGCGGCGGAGGGTATGATCGAGTTTGGATTTAAAGAAAGTTGATTGATCCTGGGGGTCAGGCGGTTCGCCTTGCCAAGCAAAAGAGACAAACTCCCGGCGGCGTCCCTGGCGCGTCGCTTCAATCAGCCCGGCATCGGAATGCTCGATGAAATAGAGAAAAGGCGCCTTTTCACCATATTCCTCTCCCATAAAGACAAGCGGGATATAAGGCGATAAGAGAACAGCGCCGGCGGCTAGTTTTTGCTTTTCGAAGGAGACGAGCTGGCTTAAACGTTCGCCAAGCATCCGGTTGCCCACCTGGTCATGGTTTTGGCTGAAGACTAACAGCCCGGCGGCGGGCAGGTTACCGGAAGAAGACCCGAAGCTGCGTTGACGGTAGACCGAGTATTGCCCCGAATAAATAAACCCTTCCCTATAAGCTTTCTGCAGGCAACTAATCCCGAGAAAATCCTGATAGTAACCGCTCTGCTCGCCGGTCAGCATAACGTGTAAAGCGTGGTGGAAATCATCGTTCCACAGGACGTCCAGACCATAACCTCCAAGTTCCGGCGATTTAAGAAATATCGTATCGTTACGGTCACTTTCGCCAAAAAGGTAGACCCGGCGGTTAAGGCGGCGGCCCAGCGCGTGGACGGCGGCCGCCATTTGCCGGATGAATGGTTGCACAGAGGTGTCTACAATGGCATGGAGCGCGTCCAGCCTTAGAGAATCAATGTGGAACTCATTTATCCAGTACAGGGCGTTTTGTATGAAGAAATACTTAACTTCATCGCTATGAGGGCCGTCGTAATTGACAGCCGTTCCCCAGGGAGTGCGGTAACGGTCGGTAAAATAGGGACCGTAGGCACTAAAGTAATTACCTTCCGGGCCAAGGTGGTTGTAGACCACATCAAGGATAACCGCCAGCCCCTGTTGGTGACAGGCATTCACCAGCCTTTTCAGTCCATCCGGCCCTCCGTAGGTATTTTGCACCGCGTAGGGAAATACTCCATCGTAACCCCAGTTGCGGGAGCCGGGAAACTGCGCCACGGGCATCAACTCGATAGCCGTGATACCCGTAGCTTTCAATTCCGGCAGGTGCGTGATGATGGCATCGAACGTACCTTCGGGAGTGAAAACCCCAACGTGTAGTTCATATATCACGTAATCTTGAAGAGGCAGCCCGAACCAAGAACTGTCTCCCCAATCAAAGTGAGTATTCTGTACTTGAGAAGGACCGTGAACGCCTTGAGGCTGGAAGCGCGATGCCGGGTCAGGCCGTTCGACGGCAGTATCGAGGCGGTAATAATACAGGCTGCCCGGCGCTACGTTATCCGCAACAGCCCGGTAATATCCCTTCTCCATCCTTTCCATGGATACGAACTGTTCTTTTGGCTTCAGAATGTGTACTTCCGCCTTCGTAGCTAAAGGCGCCCAAACACAAAACTCGCAGCGCTCTTTATCGGCGTATTTTGCCCCTAATGTAAGCCCCCCGTTAGCTAAGAGTGTTTCCATCACTATAATCAATCTCCGCGATAATATAATACTACTATATAACATGGTAATGTTATATGTAAGCCTTGCCGGAAGTGTTTTCTGCTATTGACGAATTTCCTAATACGTTCTGTCAGGTTATGATTGACACTCGCTTGAATTTAGGTTAGTCTCTTTAGTGAAGCAGGTTGCTTGATTTTTGACGAAGCGGGGTATCTCGATGGCAGAGATAAAGGACCGGCAAAGGGTCCATATCGGGAAGGTCAAGCCGGAGATAGAAGACGGCCTTTTCCCAATAAAGCGTGTTATTGGCGAAACGGTAATCGTCGAAGCCGATATATTTGCCGATGGCCATGATGCGCTCTCAACCATCCTGTTATATCGCCGGGCGTCTGATGCCAACTGGGTAGAAGTTCCCATGCAGCTTAAAGTAAATGACCGCTGGCAAGGTTCTTTTACCGTCACGGAACTCGGGCGATATCTTTACACCGTTATGGCGTGGGTTGACCGCTTCAAGTCCTGGCAGCGCGACATGGCGAAACGGATAGAGGGCGCCCGAGAGGATATTTCCGTTAATCTGCTTGAAGGCGCTGCATTGATAACCGAGGCGAGCCTTAGCGCTACCAAGCCGGATAGAACGAAGATGCAAACGTGGTCTGAACGCCTGCAAGCAGAAGAGGCGAGCCAGCCTGACAAAGTACAGTTAGCTTTGAGTGAGGAAATTTCCCAACTGATGAACAAATATGCTGACAGGCGGTTTGCCGTTACCTATCCTCGGGAGTTGGTGGTATCGGTTAGCCGGCAAAAGGCTCGTTATAGCACGTGGTATGAAATGTTTCCGCGCTCTTCAGCCGCGGCCCCGGGGCAACACGGCACTTTCAAAGACTGCGAGGAGCGCCTGCCATATATCGCCGGGATGGGCTTCGACGTGCTGTATTTCCCCCCGATCCATCCTATCGGGCAGGCCAACCGGAAAGGGAAAAACAACGTCCTCAACGCCGGCCCGGATGACCCGGGAACGCCCTGGGCTATCGGCGCTGAAGATGGCGGGCACAAGACTATCCATCATCAACTGGGTACTCTTCAGGACTTCCGCCGTCTAGTGGAACGGGCAAAGGAACAAAACATCGATATCGCACTGGATTTAGCGTTTCAATGTTCTCCGGACCACCCGTATATTAAAGAACACCCGGAGTGGTTCCGCCGGCGCCCCGACGGCAGTTTGCGATACGCGGAGAACCCGCCCAAAAAATACCAGGACATTTACCCGTTTGACTTTGAAAGCGAGCAGTGGCAGGAGCTGTGGGCGGAACTCAAGAGCGTGGCCGTATTCTGGATTGAACAAGGCATACGGATTTTCCGCGTGGATAATCCCCACACCAAGCCGTTCCGCTTCTGGGAATGGTTCATTGCGGAAATCAAGAAGGATTATCCGGACGTGATTTTCCTGGCGGAGGCGTTCACGCGGCCGAAAGTCATGTACCAGCTGGCGAAAATAGGCTTCGACCAATCTTACACCTATTTTACCTGGCGCAACACTAAGTGGGAACTGACGCAATACTTTACGGAGCTTACCCGAACCGAGTTGAGTGAATATTTCCGCCCCAATCTCTGGCCGAACACGCCGGACATATTGACCGAGTATCTGCAATTCGGCGGACGGGCGGCGTTTATGACGCGGGTAGTGCTGGCCGCAACATTGGGAGCAAGTTACGGAATTTACGGCCCTGCCTTCGAGCTTATTGAGAACCGTCCACGGGAACCGGGGAGTGAAGAGTACCTGGATTCTGAAAAATATGAAATAAAGTACTGGGATATCTCCCGGGCGGACAGCTTGAAAGACTTTATCGACAGGGTGAACTGCGTGCGGCGTGAGAACCCGGCCCTCCAGAGTAATGCCAACCTTCTCTTTCATACGGTAGACAATAGCGAACTGATTTGTTACAGCAAGCATACCGATGACCTTGCCGATATCGTCCTGGCAGTTGTTAACCTGGACCCGCATCATCTGCACTCCGGCTGGATTGAACTGCCGCTGGAACAGCTGAAGCTCGACTTACGCCAGCCATACCAGGTACACGACCTGCTTACGGGCGCCCGCTATCTTTGGCAAGGACCGCGGAATTACGTTGAACTCAACCCGGAAATTTGCCCCGCCCACGTGTTCCGGCTGCGCCGGCACATCCGCACAGAACACGATTTTGATTACTATATCTAGGAACGTGAAAAAAACGGTGCAGCCACGGCGGGATTTTACGGGTAGTAAGAAATTTATTAAAGGAGACAACAATGGAAGATAAAATAATCGTGCTTAGCAAGGATGGGGAATGGCTGGAACTGAAGAACTGCTTCCTCGTCGGCGCCATAGAATACCCGGACCACGTGACCTATCATAAAATTTTCATCAATGATTGCGAGAGAGAAATACGGAACGAAATGCTCAAGAGAGCCGAGCAATACCTGGAAGAGGTGAAAAAGGAAACGGCCTAGTCCCGGCGGGAAATGGGCAATATCCGAAATGACGCGAGTGATGCATGAGTAATACAGGCAAGAACAGGCAGTTTTCCGCACTTCGGGATGACCCGCTGTGGTATAAAGACGCCATAATCTACGAACTCCATGTCCGCTCCTTTTATGACAGCGACGGCAACGGCGTCGGCGACTTTGCGGGGCTCAAGGCCAAGCTTGATTACCTGGTGGACCTGGGGGTTAATACATTGTGGCTGCTGCCTTTTTATCCTTCCCCGCTGAAAGATGACGGCTACGATATCTCCGATTATTTCAATGTCCATTCCATTTACGGGACGCTTGCCGATTTCCAGGTGCTGATTAAGGAGGCGCACCGCCGCGGGCTGCGTATTATTACGGAATTGGTAATAAACCATACATCAGACCAGCACGCGTGGTTTCAGCGGGCACGCCAAGCGTCTCCCGGGAGCACCTGGCGCAATTTCTATGTCTGGAATGATACTGCGGAGAAGTATAAAGAAGCCCGCATCATCTTTAAGGATTACGAGTATTCCAACTGGACATGGGACCACCTGGCCCAGGCGTATTACTGGCACCGTTTTTATTCACACCAGCCGGATTTGAATTACGATACCCCGGCGGTCAGCAAGGCTATCTTTAAAGTCCTCGACTTCTGGTTGAAGCAGGGAGTGGACGGGTTGCGCGTGGATGCGGTGCCTTACCTTTACGAGCGGGAAGGAACGAGCTGTGAAAATCTGCCGGAAACTCACGCCCTGTTGAAAAAACTGCGCGCCCACGTGGATGAAAACTTTACCAACCGCATGCTTCTGGCTGAAGCCAACCAGTGGCCGGAGGATGTTGCTCCCTATTTTGGCGATGGCGATGAATTTCACATGTCTTTTCATTTTCCTATTATGCCGCGCCTGTTCATGGCTATCGGCATGGAAGACCGCTTCCCTATCCTGGATATCATGCGGCAGACCCCCCAAATACCGGAGAGCTGCCAGTGGGCCACCTTCCTGCGGAACCACGACGAACTAACGCTGGAAATGGTCACCGAAGAAGAGCGCGACTACATGTACCGCCTTTATGCCAGCGAACCGGCAGCGCGCCTCAATCTCGGCATCCGCCGCCGCCTGGCGCCGCTGCTTAACGGGGACAGGAAAAAAATGGAACTGATGAACGCCCTGCTTTTTTCTCTGCGCGGCACGCCGGTACTCTATTATGGCGATGAAATAGGCATGGGCGACAATATTTACTTGGGCGACCGCAATGGCGTCCGTACGCCGATGCAATGGAGCGCCGACCGCAATGCGGGCTTCTCCCGCGCCAACCCGCAGCGGCTGATACTCCCGCCTATTACTGACCCGGAATATCACTATGAAGCCGTTAACGTAGAAACGCAACAAGCCAATCCCGCCTCTTTTTTATGGTGGATGAAACGCCTTATCGCTCTGCGGAAGAACTACAAGGCGTTCGGGCGCGGCAATATCGAATTCCTCCAGCCGGATAACCGCAAGGTACTGGCATTTCTACGGCGTTATCAAGATGAGACGATTCTGGTTATCGCCAACCTTTCTCATTTAGCGCAGCAGACCCAGCTTAACCTGGCCGAATTTACCGGCTGTAGAATCATCGATCTTTTCGGTCCGGCGGAGTTTGCGCCCATAAAAGACGATAGGTACTATTTTACCCTTAGCCCGTACGCTTTCTACTGGTTTTCTTTACAGCCGCGGTCAGTGGGGCCGACACCCTTGCGTTCACTACCGGCTGAAGAAATCGCCAGCCTGCCGGTTATCGCCATGGCCGACGACGAGCTATTCCAAAAGGAAAACTGGGCTTCCATCGCCGTGGTTTTACAGAACTACATCAAAGGCCGCCGCTGGTTCCGCAGCAAGGCGCGGGACATCCGCTTTTCACAGATACAGGACGTTGTGCCGATGCACTCATCCAATTCAAGAACCTATGTGGTTATCATGAGCATCGACTACGCCGAAGGCGAGCCGGAGACCTATATCGTACCGGTTAGTGTTTCTTCCGCGGCGGAGGTGCGCAAACTCCGTGGTGAACAGCCGCACACGGTAGTCGCCCGCCTGCAGCCGGAAGGCGGCAGTGAAGCGCTACTGTATGACGCCATGATGGATAAAAATTTCTGCAAGTTCCTTTTACTCACCATGGGCAAGAAACACCACTTCAAAGGCAATGCGGGCGAGATAATAGCTTCTTCCACGCGAGTCTTCCGCAAAACCGTAGACCATGCCGATGTGCCCCTGGAACCGGCCCCCGTTAAAGTTGAACAGACCAATACCTCGCTGGTCTACGGGAACCGCCTAGTACTCAAACTCTTTCGCCAGCTTGGAGAAGGAATAAATCCGGAACTGGAGATAGGGCGCTTCCTTACGGAAAAAACTGCATTTGCCAATATCTCGCCACTGGCCGGCGCCCTGGAGTATAAACGCCCCAGGAGCGAGCCGGTAAGCCTGGCCGTTCTACAGAGCTTTATCGACAATGAAGGCGATGCCTGGCAATATACCCAGGAATCCCTGGAGCGCTACTTCCAGTTCATCATGGCGCAGCCATCCATCCAGGCGCCGGCTGTCCCCGGGCGGCACCTGCTGGCGTTGCTTAAGGAAATCCCCGCGCTTTTCAAGGAGGCGGCCGGACCGTACCTGGTTTCCGCCGAACTGCTGGGAAAACGCACGGCGGAGATGCACCTGGCGCTGGCTTCCCGGACAGACGACCCTAACTTTACCCCGGAACCTTTTACCTTTATGTACCAGATGTCAATTTACCAATCAATGCGCGGCTATACCACCCGCGTGCTTCAGTCGCTGAAAGAGAAACTGCCGGACCTGACAGGCGAGACCCGGGCGGGCGCGCAGCAAATACTGGATATGGAGACTTCCATTATCGAACGTTACAAGTCAATCCGTCAGCAAAATATCTCATCCATGCGCATCCGCTGCCACGGCGACTATCACCTAGGGCAGGTGCTTTACACCGGCAAGGATTTTGTAATCATCGATTTTGAAGGAGAGCCGGCGCGGCCGTTGAGCGAGCGGCGCCTGAAGAAATCGCCTCTTCAGGACGTTGCCGGGATGATACGCTCGTTCCATTATGCTTCCCACAACGCGCTACTGCACCAAATCCCGCTGATGCCACACCCGGAAGAAAGCCGCCCGGTATTACAGCAATGGGCGCAATACTGGTATACTTGGGTCGCTGCCGCCTTCCTGTCATCTTATCTGGAAAAGATACAGCCCGGCAAACTGTTGCCCAGCGACCCGGAGCACCTGAAAGTGCTGCTTGATGCCTATATCCTGGAGAAGGCGATTTATGAAGTGGGCTATGAACTCAATAACCGCCCTGATTGGGTAGAGGTGCCCATCAATGGGCTGCTCCGGGTGATGGAGACAACTAAATAGCTTTGTGGGATTATCCTTCTTTATCCCGGATAGAAAAGGTTTGGGAGGTGATGTGCACGATGGCCCCCGCTGAAGGTAAGAAAAAGAATGTAAGTTATGATGTGAGTCAGTTAACCGATAATGACCTTTATCTCTTTAATGAAGGTTCTCATCACCGCCTGTACGAAAAGTTGGGGGCGCATGTCATGACGGTGGACGGGCAAGAGGGAACGTACTTTGCGGTCTGGGCGCCCAACGCCCGGCAGGTATCCGTCATGGGCGAATTCAACGGCTGGCGGAAAACAGATTATCAGCTACGCTCCAGAGGCCAATCAGGCATCTGGGAAGGTTTTGTTCCTGGCATCGGGGCCGGCACCCTGTACAAGTACTACATCGTTTCCCGCCAGCGCGGCTACCGCGTGGAAAAAGCCGACCCTCTAGCTTTCTTTAGCGAGGTACCGCCCAAAACAGCTTCAGTAGTCTGGAATCTGGATTATACCTGGGGAGACCGGCAATGGATGGAGACAAGAAGAAACCGGAATGCCCTTGACGCCCCTATTTCTATCTATGAATTGCATCTTGGTTCCTGGCAGCGGATACCGGAAGAAGGTAACCGTTATCTTACCTATCGGGAAATTGCTCCCCGGCTGGCCGATTATATTGAGGATACCGGTTTCACTCACGTTGAATTGCTGCCGGTCATGGAACATCCTTTCTATGGCTCTTGGGGTTATCAGACAACCGGTTATTTCGCCCCGACGAGCCGTTACGGCACGCCGCAGGATTTTATGTACCTTATTGATTATCTCCACCAACACGGCATCGGCGTTATCTTTGATTGGGTGCCTTCTCACTTCCCCAACGATGAACACGGTCTGGGATTTTTTGACGGGACTCATCTTTACGAGCATGAAGACCCAAAGCAAGGCTTCCATCCCGAATGGAAAAGTTTGATTTACAACTACGGCCGCAGCGAGGTAAAGAGCTTTTTGCTATCGAGCGCTCTTTTTTGGCTGGACAAATACCACGCGGACGGCCTGCGTGTGGACGCGGTGGCTTCAATGCTTTACCTGGATTATGGACGCCAGGCCGGGGAGTGGATACCCAACCGCTTCGGCGGGCGTGAGAATCTGGAGGCGATTGATTTTATTAAGCACCTCAATGAAGTGGTCTACCAAGAGAATCCTGAAGTACAAACTATCGCTGAAGAATCCACCGCCTGGCCAATGGTATCCCGCCCGCTTTACCTCGGCGGCCTGGGATTCGGCCTGAAATGGGACATGGGCTGGATGCACGATACGCTGGATTACATGGCCAAGGACGCTGTTTACCGCAAGCACCATCATAACAATCTTACCTTCCGCCTGATGTATTCATTTTACGAAAATTTTGTACTGCCTTTGTCTCATGATGAAGTTGTGTACGGCAAACGCTCATTGTTGAACAAGATGCCGGGAGATGATTGGCAGAAATTTGCCAATATGCGCCTGCTGCTGGGATATATGTATGCCCAGCCCGGTAAAAAGCTCCTTTTTATGGGAGGCGAATTTGGACAATGGCAGGAATGGTCTCACGATGCCAGCCTGGACTGGCATCTGCTGCAATACCCCCTGCATAGCGGGCTTAAGAAATGGGTGGCGGACCTGAATCGGCTGTACCGTACTTACCACTCACTGTATCAGGTGGACTTTGACTGGGCCGGTTTTGAATGGATTGACTGTAATGATATCGAGCAGAGTACCTTGAGCCTCGTCCGCAAGGGGCGCACACCCGGCGATGCGATGCTGGTGGTATTTAACTTTACGCCTGTCCCGCGGCTCAATTACCGCGTCGGGGTGCCGCAGCCGGGTTTCTGGCGGGAGCTGCTGAATAGCGATGCCAAAGAATACGGCGGCAGCAGTTACGGTAATTTCGGCGGGGTAGAGGCAGCCCCTGTTAAACTGCACGGTCGTTCCCATTCGTTAACCATCACTCTGCCGCCGCTGGCAGCCTTGTTCTTGGGACGCGCAGAAACTAAAAAATGAGGTAACGTATGGCTATACCCCGCTGCAGCGGCATATTGCTGCATCCCACCTCCCTTCCTGGCCGGTTTGGCATTGGCGATATGGGTCCGGCGGCGTATCATTTTGTTGACTTCCTGGCAAGTACCGGACAAAGCTTATGGCAAATATTGCCGCTTCCGCCTACGGGCTACGGCAACTCGCCATATATGTGCCTTTCCGCCTTTGCCGGGAACCCTTTGCTTATCAGCCTAGAAGAGCTTGTCAGGGAAGGGTTTTTAGGTGCTGCCGATATTCAAAATCCGCCTCCTTTTCCCGTCAACCGCGTAGACTATAACCAAGCGCTCGCCTACAAAACGCCGCTACTGCAAAAAGCGTACCAGCTATTCCCCAAAACCGATTCCGAAGATTTTGATAGCTTTTGCCGGCAGCACAGCTTCTGGCTCGACGATTACGCCCTGTTTATGGCCCTCAAAGAGCTACATAACGGGCGCGCGTGGACGAAATGGGCGGAAGACACCGCCCGGCGGGACGCTAAGGCCCTGGAGCACTGGCAAGATAAGCTGAATTATGAATGCCGGTTTCATAAATACGTCCAATATATCTTCTTCCAGCAATGGCAAGCTTTAAAGGGCTATTGTCACCAGCAAGGCGTGCGTATTATCGGCGATATGCCGATATATATGGCACATGATAGTGCTGACGTATGGCAACATCAAAATTTTTTTTATCTCGATGAACAAGGCAATCCCCTGGTTATTGCCGGCGTGCCGCCGGACTACTTCAGCCCCACCGGCCAGCGCTGGGGCAACCCCATTTACCGGTGGGACATAATGGCAAAGACAGGATACAAATGGTGGCGTAACCGTTTCCACATCTGCCTGGAAATGGTCGATATTATCCGACTCGACCATTTCCGGGGATTTGAAGCCTACTGGCAAATTCCCGCTTCGGAGCCTGATGCAATCACCGGAAGATGGGTAAAAGGGCCGGGGGCAACCCTGCTCAAAGCAATAAAAGCAGACTTGGGTAGTATCCCGGTTATCGCCGAGGATTTGGGGGTAATAACGCCCGAAGTCGATGCCCTGCGCGACCAGTTCAACCTCCCGGGAATGAGAGTCTTACAGATGGCTTTTGGCAACGACCCTAAAGCTTCAGAGTATAGGCCGCACAATCACATAAAGAACTCCGTTGTGTATACCACAACCCATGACCATAACACAACTTTAGGCTGGTTTACCATCGAACCTGGAACACAGAGCACCCAGACCAGAGAAGAGGTAATGAGGGAAAGAAAATACGCTTTGCAGTATATCGGCAGTGACGGACGTGAAATACACTGGGACTTTATTCATCTGGCCATGGCCTCGGTAGCCCGCATGGCTATCTTCCCGCTTCAAGATGTTCTGGGACTCGGTGCCGAAGCTCGTATGAACTTGCCCGGTACCGTTGAAGGCAACTGGGAATGGCGGTTCACGGCTGACATGTTGACACCTGCTATAAGGAAGAGACTATACGAATTAACCAAAATCTATGAGCGGAGCCCTTCATAAAAAAGAAATGGCATCACCCTATTTCACATACCAGCCGTTTCATTTAGATTTACACTATACAAAATAAGACTGGGGTCATTGGTTCGAGTCCACAATGGTCCACCATTTTCCCTGCTGCATCCAAATTATTATGTCAATCACATTCCCTGCCCTTCCCGAGGCCAGGAAAATCCGCTGGCTTCCGTTTTTTCCTCCGTTTAAATAACTAGTGGTATAATCTTAGCCATGAAGATATTACAGGTTAGTAATTTTCTCGCTCCGGTACGCGGCGGCTCGGCGGAAGTGCCGCTTCAGTTATCCAGGGCGCTGGTCAAACGCGGCCATGAAATCGATATTTACACCAGCAGCCTCCGCCTCGACTCCGCTGCCCTTGCCGCAGAGGGCATTAATATCCGGGCCTTTAAAACCTGGGGGCAAATAGCCAGCTTCGATATTACTCCCGGCATGGTAAAAATATCCCGGGAAGCCATCATGAAAAAAGATATCATCCACTTGCACAACTACCGCACCTTCCAGAATATCATTGCCCATCATTATGCCAAGAAGCACAACATTCCTTACGTTCTCCAGGCCCATGGCTCGCTAACAACTTACTTTCAAAAAGGCCGGCTGAAAAAACTCTTCGATGCCGTCTGGGGACGGCAAATTCTTAAGGACGCCGCAAAAGTATTCGCCGTTACGGCTGCGGAAGCGGCGCAGTACCGCAGCCTCGGTGTAAATAATGGCCGTATCGAGATTGTACCCCACGGCATTGACCTTGCCGAATATGATAATACCCTACCAAAGGGCGCGTTCAAGCAAAAATATAACTTAAGGGATGACCAAAAAATCATCCTTTATCTGGGGCGGTTGCATAAAATGAAAGGGCTGGATATATTAGCCGCCGCCTTCGCCAACCTTGGACGCAGTGAGGCAACGCTGGTTATTGCCGGCCCGGATGACGGTTATTTACCCGCCCTGAAGAAACAGTTAGCAGAATCCGGCATGGCGGGAAAGGTGGTCTTTACCGGCCCGCTTTACGGCCGGGAAAAACTCCTGGCCTACCATGATTGCGATATTTACGTATTACCATCAAGCTATGAGATTTTCGGCATTACGGTACTGGAAGCCTGGGGCTGCGGCAAGCCGGTTATCGTCACCGACCGCTGCGGGCTGGCCGATGTAGTTAAGGAACGCGCCGGGCTGGTGGTATCTTATGACCCGGCGGCGCTGGCCAACGCCATATCCGCGATGCTGGATAGCCCTTCGATACGGCAGGAATTCGGCGCGGAGGGCAGAAAACTGGTGGAAGAGCAATACAACTGGCCCCGGATAGCCTCACGCATCGAAAGTATTTACGGCGGTATTATCGCCGGCCACAAAAAACAGATTGCCATTAAAAGCCGGTAAAAGCCCGGCGGTAATTTGCGCTTACACTCTTTTCTATTATATATTATGATTATCACATAGCCCGCAAACAAAACAGCGCTTGAAGGTAATCATAAATCCAGATGTGGAAATATCGAGAACTTATAGGAACGCTAACTGTTGCCGACCTGAAAAATAAGTATCAAAATACGTCTCTCGGGTTTTTCTGGTCAATCCTAAGCCCCTTGTTTTTCGCCGGTATTTTGTATGTCGTTTTCCGGGGGCTTTTCGGCCGGGAACAAGACTACGTGAGCAACTTGCTGGTGGGCATCATGACATGGCGTTTTTTTTCATCAGGCACCAACGTGGCACTCCATTCCTTCGTCAGCAAGTCCAGTCTCGTCACCAAAGTACATATTCCCCGGCAGGTGCTGGTCTTAAGCAGCACCTTGTCCACACTGATAAGCTCGACGCTTGAATTTCTCATCCTGCTGCCCATCATCTATATCCTGCGCGGCAGCATACCCCCCACGGCACCTTTATATCTGCCGTTACACCTTGTGTATTTCGTATTCATTTACGGCGGCGGGCTTATTCTCGCCTCCATTTACGTTTACTTCCGTGATGCCAACCAGATATGGGATGTTCTTCTCCAAATGCTGATGTTCTGCACTCCTATCTTCTACCCTCTGTCCATCGTACCCGATTACTTGATTAACTATTACATGGCTAATCCGATAACACAGCTTCTTACGATGTACCGGGATGTGATGGTGGCCGGGCAATTACCCACACTTAGCAATGCCCTTATCTGCGTAGCTTACGCCGTGGCAGCCTACTTAGTAGGCACTTTAGTCTTCAACAAATTACAACGCCGTTTTGCCGAGGCACTATAGATGAATTCCATCGTAGTTGAAAACATCAGTAAGCGGTTCCGAATTCCGCACGAAAAAAAGACTACCCTTTTCCAGAATATCCTCGGTATTGTCAAGCGGCAGTTAACCTATGAGGAATTCTGGGCATTACGCGACATCAGCTTTGAGGTAAAAAAGGGGGAGTCGCTGGGTGTCATCGGCCCGAACGGCTCGGGGAAAAGCACTTTACTCAAAATTTTAGCCGGCGTACTTTATGCCGACCGCGGGTCTTTTTCCGTTGATGGGAAAATATCGTCTTTCCTCGATCTCGGTGTCGGATTCCAATCAGAATTATCGGCCAAAGATAATGTTTTCCTGTACTCGGCGATTCTGGGATTGAGCCGCCGCGAGACCAAAAAGAAGTATGATACTATCTTCGACTTTGCCGAGTTGCGGAAATTTGAGAATATGAAGCTGAAGAACTTCTCGTCCGGCATGCGTATGAGGCTGGCATTCGCCACCGCTATTCATGCCGATCCGGGCAACCTGCTGATTGACGAGGCTTTTGCCGTCGGGGATGAGTCTTTTCAAAATAAATGCATTGCCAAGATAAATGAATTCCGCCAGCAAGGTAAGACTATCCTTTTCGTCTCCCACAGTCTGGGGTCAATCAAGGAACTGTGTCAACGTTCCATACTGCTGCGGCAGGGGCATCTTGTTTCAATGGGTGAGACAAGCAAAGTTATTGAGGATTATCTTACCCCCTCCCGCCCCAAGTAACAGGTTATTTCCCGGTCAGCTTCCTTGCAGCATGCCAGAAGGGTTTGAGCAACGGCGCCATCCAGGCCGTTACCGGATTGCTATACACCAGGTAGTAAAGCATGCGCGGCGAAAAGAACTTACCCCCGTAACGGCGCATGATGGTATAACCTTCCAGGGCATTCATTTTATCCGCGCCTTTTACGCCGGTGGTGCTTTTATTATGGTGACGGAAATTGGCGAGTAATTTCTCTACCCGGTATAATTTGAATTTCCTGCCGGCTCTTATCCAATAATCAAGGTCGCAGCCATGTATCGTAGTATCAAAAGACCCCACCTTTTCAATCAATTCTCTCCTGTAGAAAGCCGCGGGGGTAGAGATATAGCAGGCATCGTTAATAGCTTCATCAAGGCTAAAGTCTTTGGATTTCAGCTTTCTGATGAAATTACCTTTTTCATCAATCATGTTACAATCGCCAAAGATAAAATACGCCTCCGGGTTATCACGGAAAAACGCCACGACGGTCATAATAGCATCCGGCTCATAAGTATCGTCCGCACCCAGCCACCCCAGGATATCCCCTTTTGCCATCACAAGGCCTTTGTTCCAAGCCTCACCAACCATTTTATCCGGTTCAGAGATAAACCTGATGCGGCCGGGGTATTGCGAGGAGTAGCTTGCCAATATCTCCAGAGTGCCATCGGTTGACCCGCCATCGATGAATACATGCTCAATGCGGGGATAGGTTTGGTTAAGGACGCTCCGGATGCAAATTTCCAGATACCTGGCACTATTGAGAATCGGGGTAACGATACTGACCAGCGGGTTGGCACTGGTGCCTTTATTATCCATCTTAAAAGTCTTGTGATTCAGCGCTTCCGAGCGCTATCTATTCATGAATAACTATAACCAGTTACTTTAGTGACGTCAAGCTCGACTGAAATTGGGAAAAACCAGTTTGACCTTGATTCTGTCAAATGGTAGAATTGGCATAATAATTACAGCAAAAATCTCTGCTCTTACCGGTTAAATTATCACCGAAAAAACATAGAAAACCCCGAGGCTAAGGAGAGGCAGGAAGCGTACAGCCGCCCGGAAACTTAAGAAGCTACAGCATAGAACGTTTACATAGCAGCGGCGGCAATAATGATAACGGTATAAAATAAAGGAGAAAAGTGCGGGTATCCTCCAGCTTGTATAATTTTGCCAAGAAAATCGCCTATGCTTGTCCTCCGCTTCTTTTTTGCTATCGCAAGTTAATTCCGTTACTGTCTTTTTCCCGGAAGATAGTAATATATACATCCCTTAGAATCCCTAAAGTCTCTGAATCTACGAAGACGAAACTGGTAAATCAACGGCTCAAAGAAACACGCCTGGCCGTTATATTGAAATCCTTATTTACCGACGAGGATAAAGGAAAACGATACCTTTTTTCACTGCCGGCGAAAGTCTTATCAGATTATACTTCGGTATTAATCGAACTTGAAAAACTCCAAATCAACAAAATAAAAAAGTCTCTCAAAGCCGGAAGAAAAACGGTGGCCATTCATTTCCCGTCACCTGCTTACAGGGAGAATGTCGGTAATATCGGCAGCAAACTGCGGGAAAAAGGCTATAATGTGTTTTTTATCATAGGGACAATATGCAATGACCAGTATGAACAACAACCGAATGTATGTTATTTGAGCTCAAAAAAGAGCCTTGATTCATTGGATTTTGTAGATGTGTTTATTTCAGTGACACTTTCCGATGCTTTCCCGGTAAAGGCGAAAAAGATTATATTCCTGCATGATATCCATGATTCGCCTCTCGGCGATATCGATAAATTCCTGCGGCTGGCACTGAAATATCATTACTTCGTAGTGGCATCAGAGTATATCGCCGCCAGACAGAGAGACGTATTTTCCAGAGCTGCATCCAAAGACCATGATGTTTGCCTGCTGAAGGCCGGTTATATCAAACTTGATAGGAATATCAGCCATTTCAAGGAGATTGGCGCCTCAAATAAAGCGTTAATCTACGCCCCCACCATCACCGGATTGGACTTCGGCGACCTTGTTTCGCTGCCGAAGTACGGGGAGAAAATTGTTGAAGCTCTGCTTAATAATTTCCCTAATTATGAAGTGATATTCAGGCCGCACCCGCATTCATTGCGCACCGAGGAAGTAAAAAATCTCGTGCAGCGGTTTACCGGCCAGCCGAGGTTCATCTTTGATGATAACGGCAGTTTCTATATGGGTAACTACGCTAAATCAGCACTGATGGTTACAGATATGTCCGGTACGGCGTATTCCTACACCTTCTCCACCTTGAGGCCGGTAGTATTTTTCTCACATGATGAGGCGGAGGTACTCCGCAGATTCGGTTCTTACCCGTACTTCCTGGATAGAAGTAAAGTAGGCGGCATATCTGAAAATATTGAAGATATGGTAGAGAAAATCAGACTGCTGCTGAAAGCCGGAGATGACTTTGGCGCTGAAATCAGAAAGTACCGGGATTCCTTTATTTACAATGTCGGCAAATCTGAAGACTACTTCGCAGATAACTTCGAGTATATTATCAAAGATAAAAGACATCCGGACTGGGAATATATTTAGTATGGTAATATGGCTTATCGGGCTTTCGGGGGTGGGCAAGACCACCCTGGGCAATAAACTCAAAGAATATTACGACAAGCTAGGACAACGGTCTTTCATTATCGATGGCGATCTCGTGAGGGATTTCTTTGACAACGACCTGGGCTATTCCCGTGAAGAGCGGATGGCGAATATCAAGCGTATCATGCTGGCAGCCCATATCCTTAGTGAAAGCGGCACCATCGCTATCGTATGCAACATCTCGCCTTTCGAGGAATTGCGGCGGTTTGCCAGGAGAAAATTCACCGAATACGTTGAGATTTACCTCAAACGGGATGTCTCCGAGCTGCAGAAAAAGGATGTTAAGGGGATGTACCGGAACCATACCGGCAAAACGGACATCGTCGGTCTGGATATGAAGTTCGACGAGCCGCTCCAGAGCGACCTCACTATCGAGACAGGGAAAGAAAGCATCGAGCAATCACTACAGAGGATTATCCAGTTTTTAAAGATAAAACACCCGGGGAGATTTAAGTGAAACTGACCTGTGATTTAAGTGAAGAAACCCAGCAGGATTTGGTTAATTTAAGCAGCGGTGTTTTTTATCCCCTGCGCGGCTTTATGGTACAACGAGACTATCGCAGTGTAGTCGACCATATGAAGCTTGCCGATGGGACGGTCTGGACCATTCCCCTGACACTGGAAATAAGCCCCGATATGTATGCAAAGGCCCGCAACGCTGACCGGCTTTATCTGAATTATAATGCAAAGACGGTCGCTTATATCGATATCGAGGATGTTTACCAGGTCAACCCCAAAGAGGATGCCGTTAAGGTATTCAAGACGGGCGATGCCAACCACCCGGCCGTAAGTAAAGAATTGCGTCGTTCAGTCTACCGGGTCGGCGGGAAAATCGCCGTGACCGATACATCAATACTGGCGGACGCGCTGACGCCGGAAAAGACCAGGGAAATCTTCGCAAAGAAAGGCTGGCGGACCATCGTGGCTTTCCATACCAGGAACCCGGTGCACCGCGCGCACGAACACTTGCAGAGGGTGGGTCTGGAATATTGCGATGGGCTTTTCATCAATCCCTACCTCGGCTGGAAAAAGCCGGGGGATTTCAGCGACGAGGCTATTATTAAAGCCTACAAGGTGATGGTGGCAAGCTACTATCCCCGTGATAGGGTCTACCTTGAGGGGTTAAAGGCATCGATGAAGTATGCGGGGCCCCGGGAAGCAATCTTTCATGCCACCATCCGGAGAAATCTGGGGTGTACCCACTTCATCGTCGGGCGCGACCATGCCGGAGTCGGCGCCTACTACGGCCGGTATGAAGCGCAGGAACTGGCCACCGGGATTGCCGCCAGCGAAAATCTGGGTATCCAGATACTGCCGCTGAAAGAACCTTACTTCTGTACCAAATGCAATGAAGTGGTCAGTGAAAAACACTGCGGCCACGGGGCGGATTATCAAATAAATATTAGCGGCACAAAAATCAGGGACATGCTGCGCGAAGGTAAAAGACCGGACGAGCGATTCATGAGACCGGAAGTGGTCGATGCTTTGCTGGAACTGAAGGAAAGAAAATTCAACGGAGGGCCGGAGTCGTGAACAGAATTATCGTTACCGTAGGGCCTGCTCTTTTTCAGAAAACCCGCCTTAAGGAAATACACGAAGATTATTATATCTACCGGATTAACGGCGCCCACGGTGAGGCTGATGAAGTAGCCGCCATGATAGGCCGTATCAGGCAGGAACTACCGAAGGCCGAGATACTGGTAGACCTGCCCGGCAATAAAATCAGGACCACCGGGCTGGAGAAGCCGATAAAAGTCACCGTGGGGCAGAAATTCTCACTTTCCACTGACCAGGTGAACTTTGCCGATTTTTACCGGTACCTTAAGGTGGGTGATACAATCCTGGCCAGCGACAGCACCCTGCGGTTCAAGGTAGAAAGTGTCAGCCATAAAGAAATAAAGCTCACATCCTTCTCTGAAGGGCAACTGCTTAACCGCAAAGGGTTGCACGTTAAGGGCATCAATCACGACCTCCCTTTCCTCTTCCAGAAAGACAAAGACCTCATTGAACTGGTCAACCGGGAACGCATTAAATACGTCGGGCTTTCTTTCGTGAGGACGGCGGCGGATATTAACCAGGCCAAAGAGCTTATTGATAAAAATATCACGATTATCTCCAAGGTGGAGACCAAAGCGGCGGTGGATAACCTCGATGATATCCTGCGGACGGTTGAATTTATACTCATCGACCGGGGTGATTTATCCACAGATATCGGCCTGGAAAAAGTGCCCTCATTCCAGCGGTTCATTATTGAAAAGGCTCATTTCCATAATAAAAATGTCTTTCTTTCTACGCAGTTCCTCAAGAATATGGAGGATAAACCGGTGCCGTCTATCGCTGAAATCATTGATATGTACAATACTTTTAAGATGGGCATCTATGGAATTCAGCTTTCCGAGGAGACATCGGTCGGTACGTACCCGGGCGAGTGTTTGAATGTGATAAAAATGATGGTGCGGGAAATCGACGCAGAAAGACATGCGTGATTACGCGGTTGATATGCAACGGCAGGTTGAATGAGACGCAAAGAAGACTCAACCTATGATAGACGCCACTATTTTGTTACTGGCTTATTATTCTGACCGTGAAGACTGCAATCGCCCCGTAGTTAAAGATATCATCGCAAAATACTCCGGGGTCTATCTTCCTTTTGATACCTACCTTTACCAGCCGCTAAAGGAAACTTTCTCAAGGGTTATCATTTATGATTATCTACGGCGGGCGGCGGAAATCGGCCACCGGGCCATGAACCGGGAAATCATGGCAACAGTGCGGCGGGAGCACCCCCAATACGTCCTCTGGACTTCCTATTACTACGATGTCTTCCCTGAAACCCTGGATACTATCAGGCAGGCCGGCAGCACCGTGGTCGGCTGGTATTTTGACGATGAGTGGCGTTTTGACCAGTACTCCAAATACTGGATTCCCCATCTTGATTACAGCGTAACTAACTCGGTCAGCACGGTACCGAAGTATCAGGCACTTAACGCCCGCGTTATCCAGACCATACCCAATACCGGCGTCGCCTGTTTTCCGGACTGGTCGCACATGGCCGAGAAGTACGATGTTTCCTTCGTCGGCAGCCGGGTTTACGCCAACCGGGAACAGCTATTTGATAACATCGAAAAATCAGGCATTCACATCGCTATCTTCGGGGCCGGGTGGCCGCGGGGTTACGTCTCCTTCGAGGAAATGCTCGATATTTTCCAGACAAGCAAGATAAACCTCAACTTTTCAACCGGCAATCCGGTAGATGGAGACGTGCTGCAAATTAAAGGCAGAGTCTTTCAGGTATGCATGGCCGGAGGTTTCCTGCTGACGGAGTATGTGCCGGGACTCGAGAAATACTTTGTCCCAGATAAAGAAATCGTCTGGTTCCACACTCTGGAAGAGATGTCAGAAAAGATTATTTACTACCTTAACCACGATGAGGAGCGACGCTCTATCGCTAAAGCCGGTTGGGCAAGAGCCAGCCGCGAATACACATCTGGTGCGATGATGGCGCAGGTGTTTGCAGAAATTGAAAAGGATAACCGCCAAACCCCTAAAATCGCCGTTAAAAAGCTTAGCCCCTCCCGCCAAGCGCGCGGCATACTGACCGCCTATCAACTGGATTGGGCGGCAGCCTTCCGGCGTTCCGGGAAAAAAGACCTGCACAAAGAGACTATTTTAAGGGTGCTACCCCGTCATCTACTTGATATCCCCGCTATGTGGCTCGGCACCTATTTTATCCGCTTCTTCCCTTTACCTGTCCAGAACATCTTAAGGAAAATTTACCGGATTTTACATCACTCCACAAAAGACCGGTAACGGATAAATTTAATATCGATAGTTTGACTTAATTTAACAAAATATTTATAATTAAGCCCATAAACAAATACGAATCAGCAGACAGGACTTATCAGTTAGTTACACAAAAAATTTAACTATCTAGAGTAAAATATGCCTAAAACCAGAGAAAAAGCAGTAGTTGTCAGCATCGTCATTGGGTCGGTGCGCCATCACCAGACGGTAAAATGTTTGGAAAGCATCCATCGGTACACCAAGGATATCCCCTATGAAGTAGTGTTGATTGCCCCGTTCGATATCGAACCGCATCCAAACGTCGTTTATGTCAGAGAAAGTAACCCGAGGGGATATTATTGGGCTATAAGCGATGCTTTTGAGCAGGCAAGCGGGGAGTACATCATTCATATAGCCGATGACTGCCGCGCGACGCCTCTATGGGCAAAAAACATGATTAATTACATGAAACTTCATGACGGTGAAATATTTGAAGGAAGCTACCGTCATTTTGATGTGAAGGGCGAGCGCGCCCCGCAAGGGCATTATGGCAAGCTTATCGCTCCGTTTATCTGTATACGCAAGGATGTAGCCAGGCAAATAGGCGGGCTGATGGATACCTATTACACGTCGTTTTGCGGCGACCCTGACCTAGCAATGCGGGTATGGCACAACGGGGGCAGTGTTGGAACATGTCCGGATGCCTGGATTTACCACTGCGATGACGACGACGAGCAAT
>DAOUGB010000029.1:0-3632 GCA_034429595.1 Dehalococcoidales bacterium | reverse complement strand
GTCGGCGATGACGGATGAACAGCCTTCCTTGGCGAACCTTAACGCGATGGCTCTCCCCATCCCGCGCGCTCCGCCTGTGATGATAGCAGCCCTGTCTTTGAGTAACATTTATTCTTTCCCTCCTGTTTAATCTGCTGAAGAATCATCGTATCCGATTATTCAACCCCGCAAAGCAATAATCATTATAGCACAGGACATTAATTATTCGTAAATAGCGTCACCTTTCAACCCATAACAGCTATCTTTTTAATATGCGATTGTAAAATTTTACGATTATCAAAATATAATATTGTGTTATTGACATACTATGTTATAATAATTTAATGCAAAAAGGAACTCCAGTTCATACCTGCTGAACATTCTTTATCCCGCTATCTAGATATTCTGTTTTTGCAAGGAGTATTCTCGATGGTGATCAGCAACCAAAAGCCTATCACAGGCAGGATAAACAAAGTTACCGGTTCTATTGCCCACGCCAGGGATATTCTAGTTTGCTTGAGCGGCGGCACCCATAAGGTCAGTGACATCGCCCGGAAAACCGGTTTCAGTAAGTCTACCGTGCACCGCGTGCTTAAACTGCTGGAGCAATCGCATCTCACGGTCCAGGACACTATCAACCGGCGTTATCATCTTAGCCCGCTGGTTACAAAATTGGCATCCGATGCTATCACCACCCATAAACGCCTGGTTACCTGCGCGGATACCGAGATGAAACGCCTGTCGTATGTTACCGAAGAATCAGTAGCCCTCGATATCATGATGGGTTTGAAATATTTGTTGCTGCATGAAATCCCGAGCCGGCATAACTTCAGAATCAGCCAGGAGAATATCAAACCGGAACCGTTTTATACCAGTTTTTTCGCAGGGGCTTCAGTAAAAATAATGCTGGCCCAGATAGAAGAGAGTAAGCTGAAAAAACTGTTGGAAATCATCAATATTCCACCGATAACCGAACGCACGGTGACCGATAAGAAAGTGCTGCTGGCCCAGATAGCGGAAATCAAGAAATTGGGCTATACGGTCAGCCGCGGTGAGCGTGCTACCGGCGGGCTGTGTGTCGCGGTGCCGATATTCAATTACGTCCTGCCGGTCGCTTTAAGCGTGGCGGGCCCGGAAATCCGCCTCCTGCCAAAAATAAAAAGCGTTATCAACGAGCTTAGAGCCAGCTCCATCAAGATTTCCCGGAACGTCGCGGTGATGTTCGGGGAAAGAAAATAATCGTCTTTATGACACTAGACTTTTATTCAGCGCTTAATGCCGTTAAAAAAGTCCTGGCGGCGGATTTGGCCTGCAATGAAAGCGATTTTGATAATGAGGGCATTTTTATCCACCTTTCCAAAGAGTTACCGGGGAGAAGGCGTTTCCCTTACCGTGAAAAAGCCTTCGCCTTGGCATGTATGGGTAGAGGCGTGGTTATCAGTTGTAGCGAGGCACGTCTGGAATGGGCAAAAGCCAATCTGGGTAAACTGGCGCGTGATGAAATTTTCGGCGCGCCGGCTATCTCACTGATGGATACACTCGTCAAAAGCGACAGGCAATTTATCGCCGGCCCGGACTTGAAATACATCTGCGCGCAAGATATCTTCCGTCCCAGCGTTCCGGCAAATGATATCAAAGTAAACCTTGTTGATGACGTTAAACAGCTTGAACGGTATAATGAAAGCCGTTTTCCCAATTCAATGGGGTATCCCGATACTCCGCGCCGCGTGGCGGCCATCGCCATGTGCAAAGGTGAAATCGCGGGTATCGCTGGAGCCTGCGCAGATTCTGATAATATGTGGCAAATCGGCGTCGATACTTTACCGGAATTCCGCAACCGGGGCATCGGCAAAGTGATAGTAAGTGCGGTAACGGGGTACACTTTGATACAGGGGAAAATTCCATATTATTCTACCGTCGTCTCTAACCTGGCTTCCAGAGCGGTTGCAATATCACTGGGCTATAAACCGGCGTGGGTGGAACTATACGTCAGAGAAGTTTTAACTTAAGGAGGGCATAGCAATGTCTACCTGGCATGAATACGTGCAGCAAACCGGTAAAGTGCCGGAATGGCCTTACCCGGTCAACTACGGCAAGATGAATGAGGTCGTCTCCGATGTCCTGGTCATCGGGGGAGGCGTGGCCGGTTTGCAGGCCGCCATTAACGCCGCCAGACTGGGGGTTAAGGTAGCCGTACTCGAGCGCGGGCATGCCAAGCGGAGCGGCTCCGGCGGGGCGGGTGTCGACCACTGGCACGGCGCGGTCACTAACCCCTGCTCCAAAGTGACCCCGCAGATGTATACCGATGCCTGCTACGATAGCATGCAGGGCTGGACGGGCGGCCACGTGCGCTACATCATTACCAAAGAGGGCTGGGACACGCTGCTGGAGTGCGAGAAGATGGGCGTCCAGATTCGGGATATTAAAGACGAGTTCAAGGGCGCGGACTTCCGCGATGAAGCAACCAAGCTGATGTTCGCGTACGATTATCAAAACAAGCATATCATCCGGGTCTGGGCCTACAACATCAAGCCCAAGCTTTATGAAGAAGCCAAACGGATGGGCGTCAACATCCAAAATAGAATGATGCCCCCCGCGCTGTTAACGGTCGGCGGGAAACAGGGAGGCAGGGTCGTCGGCGCCGCCGCCGTCAACACGCACACCGGCGAGTTCTATGTCTTTAAAGCCAAAGCCACCATCTTAGCTACCGGCGGGGCAGGCAGGCTTTACGTCTTCGACCCCGAGGTCACTTCCTCCGGCACGATGGCGGATATGAACAGCGCCGGGGTGGGGCAGGCTTTAGGCTGGAACGCCGGGGCGGAGCTTGTCTGCATGGAAGGTTCCGGTCCGGGCGGTCTCATCGGGTACGGTTACGCGCCCTACAGTATGGGCAACGCCAGCAACACATATCACGGCACGCCCATCGTGGATGCCGACGGCAAGGAACTGCCGTGGGTGGATGTCTTCGGGCGGGAGCTGAAAACCTGGCACGACCGGTTCTATCCGCAGGAGGGACAGCAGTTCCAGCTCGGCATCGGCATCGGTATTTCCCGCACCAATCAGGAATTCCGCTTGAATGATATCCCGCCGAATATCGTCGATAGAATCCGCAGCGGTGAGTTCAAGCTCCCGCTCTACGCGGATTTCACCCGGCTTTCCCCGGAGGAAAGAAGGTGCATTTTCGGGATGATGGTCGGCAATGAAGGGAAAACCCGCATCGCCGTCTATGATACGATGACCAAAGCCGGCTTCGACCCCGATAAAGACCTCTTCCAGGCCCCCGTCATGCCCGTCGAGGGGTATTTCAACGCCTGCTACTGGGCCGGCGGGCCTAACACGCCGCCAACGGTACGCAGTTTAGGCGGCGGCGGCTTTTTAACGGACTGGGACCTGCGCACCAACCTCGAAGGGCTTTACGTGGGCGCGGGCAGCACCATCTACGGCGGCGGCTGCCACGGGGAGTCCCATACCACCGGCAGATACGCCGGTAAACGCGCCGCCGAATACGCCAAAACAGCCCCCGAACCTGAAGTCGATAAAGCCCAGATTGAAAAAGAAAGAGATTCAGCTTATCACGCCACCCGCCAGTCTAAAGAAGGCAACGGCTGGAAGGAAATCAACGCCGCCATCGCCCGCATCATGCGCGATTACTG
>DAOUGB010000028.1:0-21274 GCA_034429595.1 Dehalococcoidales bacterium | reverse complement strand
CGGAACTGCAGCTTGCAGTTAAGGCAAGGCGCGCAGATAGATTTTTTTACCTCCGGCCCCGGCTTATCGGCAAAAGCCTCCAGCACCTGTTTGAATTTCATCCTCCCCTCCACCCCCGCCTTCCAGTCGGTAATATTGACGTCTGACATTACCGATAGCCCCCCGCCCCCGCCGCAGCAGTAGTTATCCACGCCGTGCGGCGTCATCTCCCGGAACTGGGGGCAAAGATAGCGTAAAATCCGCCGCTGCGGCTCCACGATACCCAGGCTTCGCACCACGTTACAGGGGTCGTGAAGCGTTACGGGGAAATTATTCTTCGCCGGGTCGAACTTTATCTTACCGCTGAAGACGATGTTTTCCAGAAAGGTCATGGCGCTTTCCCGCGGTATATTCAGGTCGCCGGTAAGCAGGCGGTCGGCAACGGTCATCAGGGCTTTGTGCTCATGCCCGCACTCACCCATCACTATTTTCTTGACTTTAAGTTTCCGGGCGATTTGAGCATGGCGGGTGGCAATCTTGGCAAGCTGGATATCATCGTAGAACAGGCCGTAATTCACGCCGTCATACCCGGGTACTTCCGATGAAAGCGTCCAGCTTATGCCTGCGGCATTGCACAAAATGGCGAAGGCGATGACGCTCTCCGGGAAGGACAGGATATCACCGGCGCTGTGGAGCAGCAGGACATCGGCGCCTGCTTTGTCCCACGGCGTTTTAATATTGATGCCGGTAGACTCGCTGAAATCTTCATCCAGGAACTTCATGTTATCGATGGCGACATCCGGCCGCATGCCGGTGGGAGAGCCTGTTTCCAGTTGCAGTAACGTGCCTTTTTCATGCAATTCTTTGGGCGCCCAGCCCAGTTCCTGACTGAAGAGTTTGCGCAGCTCGCGGGTAATCAGGGCGTTATCCACGCCCACCGGGCAGGCCTGGGCGCACCGGCGGCACAGCGTACAGCGGTAGCATAATTCGTAAAGACGGGAAATAGTTGCCCAGTTAAGCTCGATATCCGTCCCTTTGAGCTTGGAAAGCAGCTTTCCGCCGGGTTTAGCATACTTTTCAATGAGCCGCCGGAATATCTCCGGGCGGTAGGTGGGGCGGTAAAGTTCGTTTTTCCCGCTGGCGGTATAGACCGGGCAAGCCTCGCTGCATGTCTGGCACCGCGTACAATGGTCAAGGGAAAGCAGCAGCGGCTGCAGAAAAGTCCAGTTGTTCTCTTTGCTTAAAAGCTTTTTCAGCCCGGAGATAAAGAGCCGGACATATTTAGCTTCTTCGTCTTTGTTTTCAGGCTTCGGGATAGCCAGCGCCGCAAATCCGTCGAGGTTGCAGGTCAGCCTCGCTCGCTGGTCAGCGTTAAGCTCCTTAAAGCCCGGCAGGCCCTCATTTTTATCGTAAGGCGGCGGCAGCGGCATTAACGCGCCGATTTCAATACCGGTGAGCGGCCGGTCGCCGTTTTTCGCTATATCAGCCGGTTTAAGATTTTTCTTTTTCAACGGTTCCATTAGTTAAGTCCGTCCAGTTTTTCCCGCCGTCCGCCCCGGCATGTTCGGCCGACCATGTTACGGGCTGTGCCGCCAGGTTACGTATTTTTTCAACCATGCGTTTATTCTGCGGGTCGTCGTCCCAGCGCACCGCGTGATAGGTAAAATACTTGGTAATAAAATGGGCCATATCCGTAAAAGGCAAATAAACGATGAACAGCAACGAGATAACAATATGTACGGATGAAACCGCCGGCACCGTCACCGCGCTATTCAGCGTGATGATGTCTTTCACGAACAAGCTCATTTCAGATGCATAATTATCTGCATATAGCATAGCAATGCCGCCGCTGATAAAAACCGCGGCCAGCCATATCAGGCGGAAATAAGTGGCAAATGAACTGAAATTCCTCAAGTTAGTATCAAGCGAGCGTTTAAGTATCAAGCCCACCGCGCCCAGGCTACCCGTTATACAGCCTAACGCCGCTGCAAACGCGGTTATACCCCGGAAAACGTTTTGTACGGCAAGCGGCGTTCCCGTAATGGTGAAGATAGCGTTGATTAAATATAAAACAAGCACCAGGATAAAAAGGTAGATGCCGGTATGCAAAGCAAAAGAAAAAGGCCATAGCGACCGGTTGTTTTTCCACACGCCTTTCAGGAGGAATATCTCCCCGGCCATGTAGAAAATCACGCCGGATAGTGATTTCCGCCGCTTTTTCCGCCACCATTCGTAATCTTCCAGGTAAGAGCCGCCGTATTTAGCTTTTCCCTTATCATGAGGTATCGGCGCCAGTTCCCATCTCAAGTGTACCGGCTGCCTTACGATCGATAACACGCGGTAAATCATTACGACCAGGAAAACGGCCGCCGCGATAATAGTAAAAATGTGCCAGACGCTACCGGACATAGTGCATCCCCGCTGCTTTATTTCATGCTATCGATGATAAACTGCGCGGCTAATCTGGAACCCATCCCCGGCGGCAGGCCGCATTTTTCAAACCCCTTTTCCCCCGCGAAGGTCATCATAGCTTCCTCGCTATCGCCGGGGTTCAGTTTCCTGCCGAGTATCACCGTCTCGATAATATCCGAGCAGTAGAGATGCCCCACCGCGTCCTCGAAATAGGCCATGAATTTCTGTGACGTGGCAATTGTCTTGTTCATCGCGTCATAGTCCAGCCGGTTATCGCTGCCGAAGTACAGCCCGAAGGTAATCAGGCTGCCGGTTATCCCGCCGCATATTTCCCCCGTTCCCCCTATCCCCGGGAATGGCGTTAACGCTTTGATGATTTCCATATTGCCCAGTCCGAATTCCTCCAGGAGCGCCATCGCCGTACCCTGGGCGCAGTTTTTGAAGATGAAATTGTATTCCTCCGCCCGCTGTTGTACTCGGTCCAGGATTTTAGCCTTGTTGGCTTTCATTTCCTTGGGGTCGAGTTTCTTGCGGGGAATGTCCCTTTCCATAAGCTTCTTTACCCTGGCCTCGATCGCCGGGGTATCCCACACACGGCACGCCAGTTCATCTACTTTCTTCTTCAGTAACGCGTAATCTGTCACAATTACCTCCTCGTCTGGATTTACTGATGGATTAATCTTTTACGGTGGATATCTCCTTTATCTCAAGCCCATGCTTATTATAGATGATTGGCACCTAGTTGAAAACAATCTATTGCTTAATAGAAATGGTTAACGCTTTCCCGCCTAACCTCTTGATGAGAATTACGTTATACTATGTGAAGACAGAAATAGTGAAATTACAGGAGAAGAAAATGAAAAGTCTGGTATTTTTCGGGATAATCTACTTCGTGATGCTGCCGCTGCTTGTGATTGGGTGTGAAAAGGGAGTAACAACTACCGAACCGCCTGCCGCGACAACCATCGAAATGACGCTGGACGAATTCACGACAGAGAACAACGTTACCAAAAACATTGAACTGGCCCCATCCGGTTCACTGGTGGTCAGGCTGGGCTCCAACCCCACCACCGGCTACGAGTGGGAAGAAGCTGCAATCAGCGATTCCGCCGTCATCGTGCAGGCTAACCGCGAATACGTGGCACCGGAGGATACCGGCACGGTAGGCGCCGGCGGCACGGATGTCTGGACGTTCGAGGCTAAAGAAGCGGGCACGGCTACTATTAATATCAGCTACGGCCGCCCGTGGGAGGGCGGAGAGAAAGATACCTACACCATCACGATCAACGTGACCGTAAAATAAAAGATAAAGGAATTTGCACACTGGTTTGTAAGCGGAGGGGGAGCTTTAAAAACTCCCCCCATTTTTATTTCTTAATGTCATTGTGGGCCAGTGCTCCCGATGTAATCGGGAGCAAGGCGTGGCAATCTTTATTTATACATTCATCATTTTGGATATACGCGGGTAATCTATTGCCATCTCCCCTTTTCGTAAAGTCGTAGATTCCGTATGACCAAAGGAAATCGGAAGGGGAATCGAAGGGGGATTTTTCCCCACGCCGTCCTCATAAAAAGGGGAGTCCGTGCCTCGTTATCGCCAAATATAACCGCCTTCGTGTTATAATGAAACCGTTACGCACGGAAAAGGAACACTTTCATGGACGCTAAAAGCCTGGAAATGATAGATTTCCCCAAGATAAAGGAAATCCTGGCCGGGTATGCCTCTTTCTCCGCCAGCCGGGAAATGGCCCTGTCTTTAGAGCCTTTGTATAACTACGAGCGGATTACCCTTTTACTGAAGCAGACGGCGGAAGCCCGGAACCTGCTTTTTAACGATAAGGGCTACACCGTGGGTAGCACCGCGGACATCCGCGATAAAGCCAAACTGGCCGCGCTGGAAGGCGTGCTCGACCCGCCGAGCCTTATTGAGATACAGCAGACATTGAACGCCCTGCACGAATTGAGGCATTACCTGAAGAGCATCGCGGAGGAATGCCCGCTGCTATGGTCTATCGCCGAGGGCATTGCCGATTTGCAGCAGATAGAAAAAGACATCGCCGCCTGCATCGGGCCGGACGGCGAAATTCTGGATTCCGCCTCCCCCGCCCTCGCCAACATCCGCGCCCAGTTAAGAGACACGCGCGGGCAGATACTGGAACGGCTGGAGGGTATCGTTAAATCGCCGCGCGGGGTACGCATCTTGCAGGAGGACGTCATCACCGAGCGGGAGGGCCGCTACGTCATCCTCGTTAAAGTGGAACACCGCCACGAGGTTAAAGGCATCGTCCACGATATCTCCAACACCGGCTCGACTGTTTTTATGGAGCCTACCGCCACGGTCGGGCTGGGCAACGCCATCCGCGAACTGGTTATCGAAGAAAGGCACGAAATCGAGCGAATTTTACGCCTGCTGACCGCCGAGATTGGCGCGGAAAGTGAGGCCATCAGCCGCAGTATCGAGCTGGCGGCGGAACTCGACCTGATTATGGCCAAGGCCAGGTACGCCAAACGCATTAACGCCGCAGAACCGAATATCATTGACCCCGGCACGCCGGGCAATAACGGCTTTGTAAAACTGGTGGACGCGCGGCACCCGCTACTGGGCGAAAAGGCGGTGCCGTTCTCCGCGGAACTGGGCAAGGATTTTAATGTCATGATTATCACCGGGCCCAACACCGGCGGCAAGACGGTGACGCTCAAGACCATCGGCCTGTTGAGCGTCATGGCGCAGTCCGGTTTAGCCATACCCGCCGATGAAGAAAGCACCCTGCCGTTGTTCGACGGCGTTTTCGCGGACATCGGCGACGAGCAGAGCATCGAGCAAACGCTTTCCACCTTTAGCTGGCACGTGGGCAATATCGTCCGCATCATCAAGCAGGTCACCGGCAGGAGCCTGGTACTGCTGGACGAACTCGGCACCAGCACCGACCCTACCGAAGGCTCCGCCCTGGCGCGGGCCATCCTGCGCTATTTCCTCGCCAAGGGGACGCTGGCGGTGGCCACCACGCACTTCAGCGACCTCAAGGCCTTTGCGCATACCACACAGGGCATGCACAACGCCTCGCTGGAGTTCGACCCCAAGACTTTAACGCCCACCTACCATTTAACGGTAGGCCTGCCGGGCGGTAGTAACGCTATCGCCACGGCGGCGCGGCTGGGCATCCCGCCGGAAATCATTAACGATGCCCGCGGCATGCTCGCCGGGGGCAGCCACGAACTGGAAAGCCTGCTGGCCAACCTGATGGAAGAAAAACAGAAAATAGGCGTCCTCCAGCGGGATTTGGAGGCGGAAAAAGCCGCCTTCGCCCGCCGCAGCGCCGACCTGGAAAAAGAAAAACAGAAGCTCAAGACCGAGGAGCGCCGCGCCATCCAGGCCGCCCGTGATGAAATCGTCCGGGAGGCGGCGGAACTGCATAAAGAAATCAAACAGGCCGCCGCGGACCTGCGCAAGGAAAAATCGCAGACCGGCATCGAGCACGCCCGCCACGCTTTAGGCCGCATCCGTGAAAAGCTGGAAAGCGAAGCGTGGAAACCCGTCACCGCTGATACAGTGGAGGAAGAAAGCGCCGTCATCAAGGTCGGCGATACCGTCCTCGTTAAAGAGACCGGGCTGACCGCCGGCGTGCTTTCCATTAATGAAGACGACCAGGAGATTGAAATACAGGCCGGGCGGATGAAAATGCGCCTTGGCTTAAATACCGTGGTCAAAGTAACGCCGTCCGGCAAGGCCGTACCCGCGCCGGTTAAAACTCCCCCGGCCCGAAGGGCATCCATAGAACTCGACCTGCGCGGCAAACGCGCCGACGAGGTGGAGCCGATACTGGACGCCTACCTCAACGACGCGGCGCAATCCAACCTGCCGGAGGCGCGCATTATTCACGGCTACGCCACCGGCACGGTGCGCAGCATCGTGCGCGAGTTTTTAAAATCCCACCCGCTGGCCAAATCCTTCCGTCCCGGCGCCCCCGGTGAAGGCGGCGACGGCGTGACGGTGGTGAGGCTGTAGAAAAAATCTCCCTTAATCCCTCCTTATGAAGGAGGGAGGATGACTGAATATAATCAAAGATACAATGGTTTAGCTAATCATCTTCCCCCTTTGGTAAAGGGGGAATTAAAAGGGGATTTAGTTAAATCCTCTCCCTTTTGTAAAGGGAGAGTAAGAGAGGGATTTTGGATATAAGAATCACACATGAGGTCTCGGAGTATTTATCTTGTTTAAACAATACCACTTAAGCCGCGCCCGGATGCAGGATTTCCTTGGCACCCTGGCGTCCGGTGAAGAGTCGCTAACGCTTTATATCCCGCCCCGCCTCTCCCCGGAAAAACTCTCCGGTATGCTAAAAAGCATCCCGGCATCACCGGAAATATCCAGAGAAATTCATGATATCTATATCAGTTCTCCCAACGGGGCGGTGGTTTTATGGGGCGGGGCGCAAAAGAAAATGATTCTGCCGCCGTTCCCCATCCGCGATAGCGTGATGCTGGCGGGATACGAGACGGAACACCTGAAATCACTTTTACAGCAGGACTATACCATCGGGGTGGTGCTGATAAGGCTGGGTTCTTACGGCATCGGGGTATGTAAAGGCGATAAACTCATCAGCAGTAAAGTGGGCACGGGACTGGTGCACGGGCGGCACCGGCAGGGTGGCTCATCCTCCCACCGCTTCGAGCGCCACCGGGATAAACAGATAGAGACCTTCTTTAACCGGGTCTGCGGCCACGTGCAGGAACAATTCAACCCTTATGTAAAGTCGCTTGACTACCTCGTTTACGGGGGCGCGTGGGAAACGGTACAGCTATTCATCAAGTACTGCCCGCTGCTGGGTAAACTCAATAAGCCCGTCCTCCCCGCCCTGTCCGATACGCCGGAACCGCGCCAGGCCGTGCTGGAAAAAGCTATTGGACGCATCTGGGCCAGCACGGTCTACGAGTGGGGGGAAGATTAAGTTTTAGTATTATCTGAAGGTAGCCCGACCTTTTCTCCTAACCTCCTCTCCGCTGGCAGAGAGGAGGCACTAGATTGTATTAGATAAATATGAATTGATTTGTACGATTACTTCTTCTACGTTATTCAGAACCATGTTATTAGAAAAACGTAAAACCTTCAGTTCATGACTCTCCAGATATTTTTGCCTTATCAAGTCTTCTTCTTTCTGGTACCGATGAATTTCTCCATCCACTTCAATGACCAGCTTCGCTCTCTTACAGTAGAAATCGACAATAAATCGGCCTATACAATGTTGCCGTCGGAAGCTCAAGCCGTGCAGTTGATGTTTCCTCAGGTATTTCCAGAGTTCTTTTTCAGCGTCGGTAGGTTCATGCCTTTTTTCATAGGCTATAGGCTTTAGTTTTTCCCATAAATCCGGATTAGTACGCCATCTTCTACCTTTTGCTCTCATTAGAAACCTGACAATAAATTAGTGTAATAATATTATCTGTTGTCTCCCTCTCTGTCAACGGAGAGGGAGAACATGAGGAAAAGGTCGGCTGAACCAAATTATTAAGGGGATTTTACTTCCCCATCAGCACTTTCAGCCGCGCCACCGCCACCGGCAGCACATCCTTGATGCGCCCGGAGAAGCGCAGGTGGGCTTCGCCGTCATAAGGCGTTTCGCCGTCATTGATGATGACCAGTTTGGCGCCGCGTTCCAGCGCCAGCCGGGGTATGTCCGCCGCGGGGTAGACCACCAGGCTGGAACCCACGACGACAAAAAGGTCGCACCGCTGCGAATGTTCGATAGACTCCTGCAAATCTTTAACGGGGAGGGAATCCCCGAAGTTAACGACGGTGGATTTGAGCTTGCCGCCGCAGAGCGGGCACGTTCTTTCCCCCTCCACCCTATCCATTTTAAATTCACAGGCGAGGCAGCGCACCTTGGTGAGATTGCCGTGCAGTTCCGCCAGCAGTTCCGGCCTGATGCCGGACTTTAAATGCAGGTTATCCACATTCTGGGAGATGAGGAATTTAAGCTTGCCGAGTTGCTGCAGTTCATAAATAGCGGTGTGGCCGGAGTTGGGGTCCACGCCGGTCCAGTTCTGCTCCGGCGTCGTCAGGCCTTTATCGCGCCGTGTCCATAAGCCGTCCGGCCCGCGGAAATCCCGTATGCCGGACTCCGTGCTGATGCCGGCGCCGGTAAACACCACCAGGTATTGCGCCTCCAGCAGCCACTGCGCCAGTTCTTCTATTTTCTCGCCCGGATTTTCCATTTTATCCCATTTCATATTATCGTCATGAGAGATAACTGTCAAAACCTGGCGGCATCCTTTTTCCCACAAATAAAAAGACCCGGCTCCTGGGCCGGGCTTTTACTTTTTAGAGCCGGGTTCTTTTATTTCTCGGCGGCAGTGTCTTTATCCAAGCTGCCCCGTTCCTGGTCTATGGCTTCTTTAAGTCCGGTTCTATCCTTATTCTGATAAACAATAGCCAGGTCTTTCATGTACGCGCACTGCAGACACTGTTCGTACCAGCCGTTATAATCTCTGTCCAGATACAGGTTTCCGCCGCATTTAGGACAGCGTCCACCGGTCTTTACTCTACCCATTATATTTCCTCGTCCTTCCGATATTTAAAAACCAGGTTCTCTTTATTTTATTAGCAGTCATTCCGCCCGACTGCTAAATATATTTTAGCATATTCCCGCCAAATGTCAATAAGTTTTTAGTCATAAGACGATACTACGGCTTTTTGGGTGACGGGGCTTCACTGCCATAGGGCCGGACGTCGGTCAAAATCATCGGGCGGTCGATTCTGGTGATGGTCAGCGGGCAATGCGGGAAGCCTCCGGGAATCACCACCGCCGATGGTCTGGTAATCACATGCGTTTCCAGTTCCTTGCCCAGCACTATTTCCGCCTCCCCGCCCAGCTTGCTCAAGTCGTTCACATCCGTCCCCATGAAAAAGAGGATTTCCGGCTTGGGATGGATGTGCGGTTTATCCGGTATCGGCCCGAAGCGGTAAGGCGCCCGCTTTAAGCTTTCGCACATGATAAGGAAATCGAACGCGGGGTCGCTGCCGCGGATAAACGCCAGGTAGCCGCCGGAATCGTCACGGTTCCTGGGGCCGTAGCTCCAGGCGCCCTTCCGGGCAAAAGCTAATTTCATCACGTCTTTACCGTATTTAGAAGTAAAAGACATCACCGGTTCCGCCGCCTGCGCTTTTTTATTCACGGGCAGTTTTTTCATCTTGCATTCGGTGGAGCAGGATACCTCCAGGTACATGAACCTCCTGTCCATCCGGACGATATTCGCCGGAAAGTGCGGCGTGCCTTTGGTCACCGCCACCGCCGTAGAGGACGTTATCATGTGCTTTTCCCCCTCCTCCCCCAAAGATAACTCGACTTCGGCCCCGAGTTCGCCCATATCGTTGCCGTCCCCGCCCAGGAAAAGCCTTACCTGGTTGTAATCATGCACGTGCGGGGAAGCGGGACTTTCTCCCATGTTGCCGGGCGCCCAGTAAGCGCCGTATTTTACGTTGAAATCGATACCGAATTCTTTGCCGTTAACATCGGCTACCTGCCGGTAAAACCCCGGCCCGTCTTTAAAGTCCAGCTCGACGACGTATTTCCCGTATTTCTTGCCCGCCATGATAAATACCCTCCATCTTCATAATTATCCGGAAACCGCTAACTAACGCCACCGCTCACGGTTCCACCGGCTCGCCTCGAGCGTTTACCAAAATCCTTCTCACTCCCCCTAAAAACACCCTCTTACCATATGCCCGGCAGCAGCGCTTTACGTTCCGGCGGATAGTCCGGGAAGGTCTGGCGGTACCACGCGTGATTGGCCCTGGCGCGCGGCAGCAGGTTAGCCACCGTCCAGAACGCGAAGGCCAGGCCCGGTATCGACCACGTAGCTAATGCCCAACCCGTCCATATCATTATCTCCCCGAGGTAATTGGGGCTGGACACCCAGCGGTGGAACCGGCTATAGGATATTTTGTAGCCGGATTCGCCGTCTTTGCGCAGTTCCCGTAACGCCAGGTCGGACTGACGGTTGATGATGTAACCGATGACGAAAAGCGTTACCCCCAGTATAAAGCGGGGGTCTAGCATCCAGCTGTTGGCATAACCGCCGGAAAAGTTAAAAATATAACGCCCGTTGAGATAGCCGTTCATGATATTAAACAGGAACCCGAAGCTGATGATGGATAACGGCATGCGTTTATCCTTGCCGCGCAGGCTGAATGGATAGATAAAAGCCCGGTGCACATAATGGGCTTCGTAAAGCACAAAGAAAAATATCGTCACGGCGTTTAGCCTGACACTCCCTATCAACATGCAAATGGCAAACACGATTGGCGATGGGGCTTCCATCAAGACCCATGCCAGTTTATTCCCTATCGAGTAGCCCCACCCCTTGCGTATGTGCCGGCCGTACGGCGCCACCACGAAAAACAGGGCGATAAATACGATTGCGGCCAGCACGAACCAGGCCACCAGCAGGCTGTTGTAAATAGTAATTTCTTTCACTTCTTTGCTCCGGTTTTAGCTTTTCCCGTTCCATTCAGCTGTCTGTTTTCCCGGAACCACTGTAATGTATCCTCCAGTGTCTCGCGGAAAGGGCGCGGCTTATATCCAAGCTCACGCGCCGCCCGTTCATGGCTGATGCTTTTATTATCCTGTAATGCCTTTAGCGACATGCTCGTATAAAGCGGCTGCCGGCCGTTCAGCTTGCTCATGCCTTTAAAAAAAACCGCGCCGGTATGCGCCAGCCAGAGGGGGCAGACGAATTTATTGTACGGAGTATCAAGGATATCCGCTACCGTTTTTGCCATGTCACACATGGCAATCCAATGTCCGCCCAGGAGGTAACCGGACCCTTTGGGGGCTTTTTCCGCCGCGGCCATTGCCCCGGCCGCCACGTCGCGCGCGTCCACCCAATCGTACCCGCCTTTGACGAGGGCAGGCAATTTGCCGGTAGCCATTTTCAATATCGCCTCGCCCAGATAAGACGGCTGATAATCATGCGGCCCCACTACCGCCGTAGGATAGACAATGACGGCATCCAGTCCTTTTTCTATCCCTTTCCTTACTTCTCTTTCACCGGCGGCTTTGGAGCGGTCATACGGCGGGTGTCTGGGAGAGTCTACCAAAGGGTTCGATTCATCGACCGGCCGGTCGAGCGGTTCATGCTGCAACGCGTGGATAGAGCTGAAATGGACGAGGCGGCGCACGCCCGTCCGCAGGCAGGCTTCGACCACATTGCGCGTGCCGGTTACGTTCGTCTCTTCCAGTTGTTTCCAGCCGTCCATCGCCAGCGAGATATTCCCGGCGAGATGATAGACCGTATCGATGCCATCGAATGCCCGGCAAAGGTCTTCCAGATTGCGGATATCGCCCTGGACTTTTTCCGTATTCAGGCCTTCGATAGCTTTACAGTTGATATGCACCAGGCAGCGGGTCGGCTGGCCTCGTTCGATAAGGGCACGTACCAGGTTTGCCCCGATATGTCCGGTGGCGCCGGTAATAAGGACGGTCATTGAGCCACATTATAGCATATCTCGCTTTGGATTGTTAAAAGTGTAACATTGTTACTTTTCCGGGAAAATGCTAGGATTGGTATAGTGTTTTTTACACCGTTTCACATTTTCTGGACGCGTCAACAGATTTGTTTTTCCGTGATTTCCGCTTACTATAGAGCATTAAATGATTAAAAAATATGGTTCTAATTACCGCTGGTATATCCTGTTAATCACCGGCCTGACTTATGCCGTTATCGCCGGGGCGGCGCGCCTCTGTATGCCAGTTCTCTTTAAAGAGATTGGCGATGATTTGGGTCTAAGCTTGACCGCTATCGGCGCAGTCTGGGGCATGGATCCGCTGGCCGGCGTTTTCATCGGGCTGCCCGCCGGGCTGCTGGCTGACCGCTTTGGCGTAAAACGCACGCTAATCGTGGTCTGCATCATGGCGGGCGTCTTCGGGGCGTTGCGCGGCTTTTCCACCGATTTCTTTACCATGGCGGCCACGATGTTCCTCTTCGGCTTTATGGCAGCCGCCACCCCAAGTATCGTCCCCAAGGTAACCGCCGAGTGGTTTAGCGGCAAGTGGCTCGGCATGGCCAATGCCTTCCTTAACGTGATGTGGTCGCTCGGGGCGGTGGCGGCTTCGATGACCAGCGCCACGCTATTATCGCCGTGGCTCGGCGGCTGGAGAAACGTCATGTTCTTCTACGGCGCGCCGGCGGTGCTGCTGGGTTTACTCTGGCTCTTTACCGGCAAGGAACGTGACAAAACAGCATCCCCGGAATCCGTCACGTCTCCGGAAGCCATTATCAGCGAGGTGCCGTTTAAGCAGGCTTTTGCACATGTAATCCGTCTTAAAGAAGTCTGGCTCATCGGCCTTGTCACTCTTTTCACCTGGGGCGCCAGCATGGGTTCCATCGGTTACCTGCCGTTATACCTGCGGGAGCATCTCGGCTGGTCTATCACTGCCGCCGATAGCTCGATCACGGTATTTAACGGCGTTACCTTAATCGGTTCTATCCCCATGGTCATGCTGTCCGATAAACTCCGTACGCGTAAAGGCGTCCTGCTGATATCGCTGGGTTCATTGGGTATCGGCCTGGTGCTGCTGCCGTTCGTCGATACCATGGGCATCTGGCTGATAATTATCATCACCGGGTTTTTACGTAGCGGCGCCGGTTCGCTCTTTAACGTGATGATATTTGAATCTAAAGGCATCGGCAGCACTTACGGCGGCACGGCCATCGGTCTGGCCAGCACTATTTCCATGGTCGGCGCTTTCCTTGCGCCGCCTATCGGCAACAGCCTGGACTCGCTTCATCCCAGCGCTCCGTTCGTTTTCTGGGGAATACTCGCCATTATCGGTATTCCGCTGCTGCTCCTCGTCAAGACCAAAAAGCCATCAGCCGTTGCTTAATTTCCTGATGGCGCCTTCGCTCCCTTGTGATTTGTTTGTGATTCTTTCTTCATAATTTGTGATTATCGCGCAAGGTCTCCCTGGTAGACTGGTAAAGTCTGCAAGAGACATCTGAAATGGCGCACGAAGAATCACAAAAACCAGATGAAAAAGCCCGTTTTAACGTCTGTTCGCAGTGCGGGCATAAAGGGCTTTATCATATCCGGCAGCAGTATTACCGCTGCCGCTACTGCGGTACTTACATCATCTCCGCTGCTGACAAAGAAACGCCGGAAAAACTGGAATAATACCCCCGCTGTTCCGGGTGAGACAGCCCTCTTTAAGCTTTATCGCTGATTATCTTTACCAGCACGTTCCGGTTCCTCGGCCCGTCGAACTCCCCGAAGAAGATTCCCTGCCATGTCCCCAGCGCCGGTTCCCCGTATTGAATGATGACCGTAGCTGAAGTCCCGATTAAAGCGGCTTTGATATGCGCCGCGGAGTTACCCTCGCTGTGTTTGTAGTTGTTTCGCAGCGGCACCATCGCTTCCAGTTGCGCGGCGATATCCGCCACTACATCAGGGTCGGCGTGTTCATTAATCATCACGCCGGCGGTGGTGTGCGGCACGTAGACCACGCAGATTCCGTTTTCCACGCCGCTATCTTTTACCGCTTCTCTCACCCTGCCCGTAATGTCCTGAAACTCTACCCGCGAGTGTGTTTTTATGTTAAGTTTTGTCAGCATGACATTCTCCGTAAAACCGTTTTTCTTTATAGTATACCCTTAATTAAATCGTGGCAATAAGCGCGCCGCTCCCCTGCTCCATAAATGACAAAATCCCGTTTACAATTCCCCCTATACATTCACCCCCCCCCACCCGTCTCCCCTTTTCGTCAAAAGCCTGTCCTGTACGTGGTTTTGATTTTTGAGATTCCTTCCTCCCCCACCTTGACCCAGTTTCCCAAACCCGTTACACTATAAGCAGGAGAATCAAGATGCCGATATATGAATATGTTTGTTCTGACTGCCAAGCCAAGTTCGAGCAGATGCGCCCGCTAAGCAAATGCAGCGAGCCTGCCGAATGCCCCAAGTGCCATAAACCCGCCAGCCGCAAAATGTCCACTTTCTCCGCGTTGAGCGCCACGATGGGCGGCGTGCCTAAAGCGGTGCCCGGCGCCGGCGGCAGTTCCTGTTCCAGCTGCGGCGGCGGCAGTTGCTCTACCTGCGCTTCATAAGTAAGGAGATACTGAAAGATGACTGGTCCCCGGCGGACCGGTATTGCCAACCTCCCCCTTCACACCGGCAAAGCGCCCCGGTGGCTCTTCCAGCGCATGGTGCCCCTCGCGCGGGAAATCACCATCGCCATCGTTTCCGAATACGGCCCGGAGGAAATGCTCCGGCGTATGTCCCACCCCCACTGGTTCCAGGCCTTCGGCTGCGTTTTAGGCTTTGACTGGCACTCCAGCGGCGTCACCACTACCCTCTGCGGCGCGTTAAAAGAAGGCGTTAAGGGCATCGAGCGCGACCTCGGCCTCTTCGTCGCCGGCGGCAAAGGCAAGACCTCCCGTAAAACCCCGGCGGAAATCGAGGACTTTGCCGATAAAATCGCCATCGAGCCGGAGCCGCTCGTCTATGCTTCCCGCATGTCCGCCAAAGTGGACAGCGCCGCCGTGCAGGACGGCTACCAGCTTTACCACCACACTTTTCTTTTTACCACTAACGGCTCGTGGTCGGTCGTCCAGCAGGGCATGAACGATTCCAACCATTACGCCCGCCGCTATCACTGGCTAAGCGAAACGGTGACCGACTTCGTGAACGAGCCCCATGCCGCGGTATTATCGGAAGCAAAAAGTATCGCGCTGGATTTGACCGCCGCGGATAGCTCCGCCGCGCGCTCGACGATTAATGAAATCGCCACGCAGGAGAAGCCGGAGAAAGTCATCGCCCAGCTTAAGGATATAAAAACTTTAAGCCTCCCTTCCCGCCACCAGATTTATACGTCAGACCTGCACCCCGATAGCTTAAGCAAAATCATTTTGAGCGCCTACGAGCGCCAGCCGGAAAACTTTGAAAAGCTATTGGGACTATCCGGCGTGGGCGCCCGGACAATACGCGCTTTAAGCCTGATTGCCGAACTCGTACACGGCGTGGCCCCCTCCTACCGCGACCCCGCCCGCTACAGCTTCGCCCACGGCGGCAAGGACGGCATCCCCTACCCGGTGGATAGAAAGACCTACGACCAATCAATTGAGCTTTTATCTAAAGCCATCAACAAGACCAGGCTCGGCTTGAGCGAAAAGCAGCAGGCCTTCCACCGCCTGGACCGGCTGCGGAGAGAATAGCCTCTTTCCCTAACCTTCGATACCTTCTTTCTTTTGACACCCCAGCCTGAAAGCTGTTAATCTTAAATGTATGTCCTCGGATAATCAAGCCAATAAAATGCCCTTCCGGTGGGCGTATGTCGCCCTGCCGGTGATATTTTTTGTGCTTTCCATCATCCTCGGGATTATATCCGTCCTCCAGATGCCTCCGGTAGTTTTATATCACTTCCGGGGAGGCACAGCGGATAGCAGCCTGACCCGCGCCGCTTTCCTGGGGTGGATAATCGCGCCGCAGCTATTTTTCATGATAATCTCTTTAGCCATCGCCAGGGTCGTCATGCTGGGGGCGCGCTACGCGCCGCAGGGAGAAACCCCGCTTTCCACTTTACTGCCGGTGATGGGAAACATGATGGCGCTGCCGCAGGTTATCCTTTTCATTGCCATGCTCCAGTTTTTCCTTTACAATGCTTACCAGACCAGCATCGTGCCGCTTTGGATCATCGCTGTCATTATTTTAGTCTTAGGCGGCGTTACTCTGGTCATCTACTTTACGCGTATCATTCGCCGGTATCGCCGGCGGCAAGTTAAAATCAACCAGGAGTGACATTAATGCCGGATAATACGACAGGAAAAGTTACTTTAGACAAGCTCGTCTCGCTGTGCCAGCGGCGCGGCTTTATCTTCCCCAGCAGCGATATTTACGGCGGCCTCTCCGGCTGCTGGGACTACGGGCCGGTAGGCGTGGAGCTTAAAAGGAACGTGAAGGGAGCCTGGTGGCGCGCCATCGTCCAGAACCGTGACGATATGATCGGGCTGGATACCAGCATTTTGATGAACCCCAGAGTCTGGGAAGCCAGCGGGCACGTATCCAACTTTTCCGACCCCCTGGTGGAGTGCAAGAACTGCCACCAGCGCTGGAAGGCGGACGACCTCAAGGAAAACAAGTGCCCCTCCTGCGGCGGCGAACTGACCGAGGAGCGCCTGTTCAATACCATGTTCAAGACCTTCGTCGGGCCGGTGGAAGAGGACGCCGCCGTCGTTTACCTCCGCCCGGAGACCGCCCAGGGCATGTTCGTGAATTTCCAGAACGTGCTAAGCACCAGCCGCAAGCGCCTGCCCTTCGGCATCGCCCAGCAGGGCAAGGCTTTCCGTAATGAAATCACCACCGGCAACTTTATCTTCCGCAGCCGGGAATTTGAAATCATGGAGTTCGAGTACTTCGTCAAGCCGGGCACGGACGAGCGGTGGTGGCAATACTGGGTTGACGAGCGCTTTAAGTGGTATACCAAGCTGGGGATTAAAAAGTGCAATCTCAACCTGCACGCCCATCCCAAAGAGAAGCTGGCGCACTACGCCCGCGCCTGTTCGGATATCATTTACCAGTTCCCGCACGGCTGGTCGGAGCTGGAAGGCATCGCCAACCGCACGGACTTTGACCTCAAGCAGCATGCCGCCGCCAGCGGTAAAGCCTTGGAGTATTTCGACGATGAGACGAAGGAGCATTACGTACCCTACATCATTGAGCCTTCCGTCGGCGTCGACCGCGCCATCCTGGCTTTCCTCTGCGACGCCTATGACGAAGAGCCGGATAAGGATGAAATCCGCACCGTCTTCCATTTCCACCCGGATATCGCCCCCATTAAAGTGGCCATCCTGCCCTTGAGCCGCAAGGAAAACTTGGCGAACTACGCCAAAGATGTTTACTCCACCCTGCGGCCCTGCTTTGCCACACAGTATGACGATACGCAGAGCATCGGGCGGCGCTACCGCCGCCAGGACGAGCTCGGCACGCCCTACTGCGTCACTATCGACTTCGAGTCGCTGGAAGACAATATGGCGACCATCAGGGAGCGGGACAGCATGAACCAGATACGCGTGCCGGTCAAAGCGTTAAAAGACACCCTGCAGGCCAAACTGGCCGGGGAAGACCTCTTTGTCCTGCCGGAAGGCGGAAGAGTGGTGGAAAAGAAGGGGTAAAAAAATCTCCCTTAATCCCTCCTTCGTAAGGAGGGAGAATGACTGAATATAATCAAAGATACAATGGTTTAGCTAATCATCTTCCCCCTTTGGTAAAGGGGGAATTAAAAGGGGATTTAGTTAAATCCTCCCCCTTTTGTAAAGGGAGAGTGAGAGAGGGATTTAATAAATTCTCTGCTATAGGACAAAAACGGCTTTACAACTAAACTTTGTTTACCGTATACTCATAAAGTTCCTGCCGCTCCGGTGCGGTACTAAAGCAGAGTGCGTTAGCGAGAGGGGCTGCGCCCCTCTCACATCCCCCCTCTCCAAACAACTTAATTATTGCTTTAGTGAATAACCGGTTTGGAGAGGGTTGGGTGAGGTAAGCACCCTATAGAGTAAAATATAGCTGGCTTTCCATAATAGACCGGTAAACGAATACCCAACGAATCAGCTTCAACCCAAAGCTAAGAGCCAATAAAAATAAATTTTGAAACGAATACGAATAAATGAAATACCAGGCCGTTATCTTTGACCTTTTCGGGACGCTGGTGGATGAGTATGATACGCTGGAATATGCCAGCGCCCTGCGGGAAACGAGTTCCATCCTCAAGCTCCGGCATGAGGACTTTCAAAAACTCTGGCATGAAACAAGCTGGCGACGCAATGCCGGGGGTTTTGAAAACATCGAAGAAAACCTGCAATACATTTGCCGCGAGCTCAATGAGCCGGTAAAACAATTCGATATCAAGCTGGCAAAAATGGTCAGGTATGATTTCTTATCGCCGTTACTAACCCCCCGCCTATATACCGTTGAAACGCTTTCCATGCTGAAAAAAGCCGGTTATAAGCTAGGTCTAATCAGTAATTGCTCCATTGATATCCCGGACATCTGGCCGCGTACACCGCTTGCGCCCTTCTTCGATGTGACAGTCTTTTCCTGCAACTGCGGCCTCATGAAACCAGACCCCGCCATTTACCGTCTGGCAACCGGAAAGTTAGGGGTTAAACCTGAAGATTGCCTTTTCGTGGATGACAACGCTGATAATCTGGCCGCTGCGGCGTCCCTGGGTATGAAAGCCGTGCTGATTGAAGACCCCGGAGAAAAAGACCCCTACCTGCCTAAGGAACAGCAGCCGAAAGAATGGACCGGCCTAAAAATCAAAGACTTACTGGAAGTAGTTGATATGCTGGAAGGGCAACATGAAGTATAAAGCTGTCATTTTTGACCTCTTCGGGACGCTCATCGATAATTTTACGATGTCCGAATACAATAGCGTTCTGGCGGAGATGGCCGCTATCCTCAACGCCCCTCTGGACGTGTTTAAAAAACTCTGGGCAGCGTCCTTTAACGACCGCGTAACCGGCGCCCACGGCGACCAGCGGGACAGTATCCGCTACATTTGCCGGGAGCTGGGGATTAAAGTATCGGAAGCGCAAATTGAAAGGGCTTTCCAGGCGCGGCTGGGCTTTTCCCGGCGGACAAACATACCGCGTGAAGGCTCGGTGGAAATTATTGCTCAACTAAGAAAAAGCGGCTATAAAGTCGGGCTGATTAGCGACTGCACCGGGGAAATACCTCTGGTCTGGAACGAGACGCCTTTTTCCGGACTCTTCGACGTAACGATATTTTCCTGTATCGTTAAGACCAAGAAACCGGACCCGCGCATCTACCGCCTGGCTACCGACCGGCTGGGCGTAAAACCGGAAGATTGCCTGTATGTGGGTGACGGCTCCAGTAATGAGCTTACCGGGGCGGCGGCGGTGGGAATGTACCCCGTCCTTATCCGGGACCCCAACGATTCTATTGACGCCGGTTTCATGAAACGGGAAGATGACTGGCCAGGCCCGAGGATTGCTTCATTGCAAGAAGTGCCGGGTTTACTAAACTAAACTGCTCCCTTAAGTATTCGGGGTTAAGCCCATCGATATCATCGCTACCAGGTTCACGATAGCGTGCATGATAAAGGTGCTCCACAGCGTCCCGGTTTTCCAGCGTACCACTCCCATCAATAACCCGAGGGACAATATCCAGACAACACTGGGAATACTATACTGGAGCGAATGCATCACCCCAAACACGACCGCCGTGATGATTATCGCGCCGGCGGCGCCCAACCGCGATTGGCGGAACCCTTCGAACAAAAAGCCGCGGAAGAAAGCTTCTTCAAAGAGCGGCGCGAAGATAATGACGGATACCCAGAACAGCCACGGCCAGACACTCGTATCATAGATATCATACATAATCTGTTCGTTGGTCTCATTCCCCAGCAGTATCTGTATGCCGTCCGCCACGGCGATGAACAAGATGACTGAAATTACCGATAATAGAACCATTTTGAAGCTAATCCGGTTTAAGCCAAGGTATTCCGCAATAACGGCGCCCTTTTTAGCCTTGATGATAATCAATATCAGCCCCAGCCCGATAATCCCGGAAACAACCGTGGCGATAGACTGCAGCAGCCCCAGGTTGGCATTTAAAACATCCATCACCTGATTGATTAAATCCTCCGGCGGCGCACCGGATGACATATCTATTTGGGAAAACGCCATCGCTATCAGGGGTATAGCTACGGCAACGGTTTGCGCGATAACAAACGCCGCGATAATCACCGCGCCGAACCCGACGGTGGCCCAGGCGCCCCAGACGCGCTTTTCCGGGGCGGGCTGCTCGATTACCGGTGAAACACTAACGATATCATTCATATCACTTAAAATAATTATATATGACTTTGTTCCAATAGTCATTCTTTATAGCTTTAGAACACATATTGTATTAAAATAGACAAATAATTGTTGCCTACCTTCATTCTGCGGTACAATGCAAAGAGAAATGAAAATCATCCACTTTGCCGATTTGCATCTGGGTGTGGAAAATTACGGCCGCATCGACCCCGTAACCGGGCTTTCCACCCGTCTTAACGATTTCCTCGCCACGTTCGACGAGATGGTGGACTATACTTTAAAAATCCGCGCCGATCTGGTGTTGTTCTGCGGCGATGCCTACAAGACCCGCGAGCCTACCCAGACCCAGCAGCGGGAGTTTGCGCGGCGGATTAACCGGCTGGCGGTGGCCGGTATCCCGGTCTTTATCCTGACCGGCAACCACGACCTGCCTAACGCCCTGGGCCGGGCTACCGCCACGGAAATCTTCGATACGCTGGCGGTGAAAAACGTCTATGTAGCCAACAAACCGGATATTTATAAAATCGAGACTCCCGGCGGGGCTATCCAGGTGTTGGCAATTCCGTGGCTAAGGCGCAGCGCCCTGCTCACCCGCGAGGACACCCGGAACCTGAACATGGAACAGGTCACCGCCAAGATGCAGGAGGCCATCACGCAGGTCATCGCCGCTAAAGCCGCCGCGCTCGACCCCTCTTTACCTTCAGTCCTCGCCGCCCACGTGCTCGTCGGGGATGCCAGGGTGGGGCGGAGCTCGGAAAGCCTGATGTCGATAGGACGAGAACCCGCCATCCTGCTGGGGAATATTGCCCTGCCGGTCTTCGATTATGTGGCGCTGGGGCATATCCACAAGCGCCAGGTGCTCAATGAAAATCCTCCGGTAATCTATTCCGGCAGCCTGGAACGAATCGACTTCGGGGAAGAATACGACGATAAAGGTTTTTATGTCGTGGAAATAAACCCCGGCGCAAATGGTGAAAAAAGACCGGTATCTTATGAATTTCATCCCGTCAACGCCCGCCGCTTTTTGACAATAGATATTACCCTCAAGGAAGATGAAC
>DAOUGB010000027.1:0-9758 GCA_034429595.1 Dehalococcoidales bacterium | reverse complement strand
CTCCTCTAAACTTTTGGTCATCTCTATCAGCCGGTAATAGTTGTCCTTGCGTTTTTTGAAGGTCTTATCGAAGACTTCCACGCCCTCAATCCCGATGGCCGCTGTCAGCTCATTCATACGGGAGTTGAAGCCGAAGCGCTGGAAATCAAAATAAATGCTGCCGAAAGGACGCCCGTGAGATTTCACCGAACGGGCAACCTGATCGATTTTATCGCTATTGGTGGTAATCATCCCGCCTTCACCGGCAACGACGACGTGCGCGGCATAAAAGCTGAAAGCCCCCATATCCCCGATGCTGCCCACCACCTTGCCCCGGTGCATCGCGCCATGCGCCTCGCAGGCATCCTCAATGACCATCAGTTTATGGGCTTTGGCGATTTCCATGATGGCTTCCATTTCCGCCGGTTTGCCCATGAGGTGTACCGCCATGATAGCGCGGGTCTTTTTATTAATCGCTGCCTCGATTTTATCCGGGTCAATGTTCAGGGTTTCCAGTTCCACATCGACGAATTTAGGCATGAAACCGGCGGCCAGTATAGCGTTAGCGCTGGCGACAAAGGTACACGCCGGACAAATTATTTCATCACCCCGCCGGGCGCCGAAATCATAAAGCGAGGCGCAGGCAACGATATCGGCATCCGTGCCGGAACTGGTGGCGATGGCATGCTTGTAGCCGAACCTTTCCGCAAACCGGCGCTCGAACTCGGCCACGTTCTCCCCTTCCGATACCCAGTTCTTATCTATAGCCGACTGCAAATACTTGCGGGCTGTCGGACCGATTTTAAGGTCGCCAAAAGATATACGCATAGCTTTGCCTCAATATCAGTTATTTTTATCCAACGTCGTGACGTTGATTCGCTTAATACTTTGTTTCAGCATATCCTTGATATGCTCGACCACCGCCGTGCCGAATTTTTTCTTGACCATCTCCAGGTATCGGGGATTGCTCAAGTATTCCTGAAACGCCCCGTCACGGAAGCGAAGTACCTGTTCCGCCGTAAGGTATTTGGTAGGTAGCGGCAAAGTCTCCGCGGCGTACTGCCCATAGCCATGCCAGACCTCCGGCAGCGGCACATTATTCCTGATGGAATCTTCATAAAGCGCCGAGCCGGGATACGCCATGGCCGTATAGAAGTTGATATATTCAAAGTTGTAATTCTTGGCCATATCCAGCGTGGCACGCATCGTTTCCAGGCTGTCTTCCGGCAGCCCGAAGATAAAGTTGCCCAAAATATAGATGCCTGCTGCCTGCGTCATCTCGATGGCCTTCTGGGTAGTGTCTTCTCCGGTTTTCTTGGCAACGCTCTGGCGTACCAGTTCACTGGCAGATTCAAATCCGTAAGCCAGCCACCTGATGCCCGCCTGCTTCATCTTTTTAAGCATCTTTTCACTTACCGTGTTAACGCGGGCATAAGCCCAGATATTCAAATCATAGCCTCTTTGAATGATAAGGTCGCAGAGGCGTATCACGCGCTCTTCATTGATGGCAAAAAGCTCGTCCATGAACTTGATGTTTTTGATATTGTAGTTCTTAACGAGGAAATCAATTTCCTCAACAACTTTTTCCGGACTGCGGAAGCGGATGCTGGGAGCATCGTTATAGAGGGCGTGGATATTACAGTAGGTACAGTTAAAAGGGCACCCCAGGCTGGTATACATGATAGCGTAAGGCGACCGCTGGTCTATATGCTCAAAGCAGTGCCAGTTATGAGCGCGGTAACTCTTCATGGGCAACAAATCCCAGGCAGCCACAGGCAGGTCGTCAGGATTGACGAGAGGCGGCTGGTCATTAGCGATAAATTTACCGTCTTCAAGGTAACTAAGGCCAGGGATATTTTCTTTCTTGGGGTCATTGCCTGATTTAAGCGCCATTGTCAGCCGGCAGATAGTCTCAAAGCCCTCTCCCCGGGCGACGTAGTCCGTCGCTTCTTCCCGCAATGTCCGCTCCGGCAGGGCCGACGGGTGCAGTCCGCCGGTAACAGTTTTTATCTGGGGCGCCTTTTGCCTTAAAGCGCGTAGTGTTTCGCCGGTGGCCGTCATCTTGGGAGTGGAGGCGGCGGAGGGGTTGGAGCCAAGCACGATGACCGCTGCCAGGACAGGATTTACGGCCGCAATTTTAGCCGCCGAGTCTTCCGGACTAAGATTTTCAAACTCGGCGTCCAGTATCCTTACGGTAAGACCGCGTTCTCTGGCATAAGCCGCGGTCAGCGCGCACCATAACGGAGGTTCCAGCCCGGAGAGGGTCGAACCCAGTTTACCGTATACCTGTGCCCGTGCTCCGGGGTTTACCAGCAATAAATCAATCCGGTTTGTCATTTTTCCAACCACTTAAGCGTATTTTGGGTAATGCTGTCCACGTCCAGCCCGCCGAGACGGCGCAACCCTTCCCGGCTACCACCCTGGGAGAAATATTTATCAGGGACGCCGAAACGTTTAAGCTTAATATCGGCGGCGCGGTCAGTGATGGCGCCGGAGACAATGCTGCCGATACCGCCCTCCAGAAAATTCTCTTCGATAGTCACCACCCGTTTTGACTTGCCGATAACCTGCATCAGCCGCTCTGCATTAAGCGGTTTAATCCGGTACAGGTCGATAACACCGGCGTCGATACTGTGTTTGGCGAGTTCTTCAACGACCTTAAAAGCCTGATGCACCATGACGCCCGTGGCAACGATAGTCAGGTCCCGCCCCTCTTTAGGCACCGCCAGGCCATCGGAAAAATCCGCCTTGGCCTCATTATACAGCGGCGGAAACTTTTCCCGGTCGAAACGTACATAGTAAGCCCCCGGTTCATGATAGGTCATACGGGCAAAAGCCGCTCCCATGGTGCTATCGGACGGGCTAAGAATCGTCATATTCGGCAAAGCATTCATCAAAGCGATGTCTTCCAGCGTATGATGGGTCGGGCCTGAAAGGTCGTAGGAATACCCCGTCCCGACCATTACGGCAACGATGTGGTAGTTTTTAAAAGCCAGGTGCACCCTTAGCTGCTCATAACAGCGCAGGGGGAGGAACGGCCCGATAGAATACAGGTACACTATTTTCCCGCCCAGCGCCAGCCCGGTGGCGACGTTTACCATGTTCTGTTCGGCGATACCGATATGGACGAACTGGCGCGCGCAGTCAACCCGGAATTTATCCAGACTGGGAGCGCCGAAGTCGTTGGAGATGAGCATTACCCGGCTGTCCTGACGGGCGATATGATAAATTTCATCCAGAAAGGCGTCTCTCATGCTTTGCGTCATCGATTCAAATCCCTTCTGGCTTGCTCAATTTGTTCACCGGTGGGGATGATTACATGACCCATAGGGTTATTTTCCAAAAGGGAGATGCCTTTCCCTTTAATCGTATTCGCGATGATTGCCAGAGGCTTACCTGATTTACGGTCACGGCAATCCTTGAAAGCGTTAAGTATCGCTTCAAAAGAATGGCCGTCTATCGTGACGGTTTCCCAGCCGAAATCCCGCCATTTATCCTCGAACGGTTCCAGGCGTACGGCATTCTCGGTAAAATCAATGGTGCATATCCGGTTGCGGTCGACGATGGCTACCAGATTGTCCAAACGGTGATGACCGGCGAACATCATGGCCTCCCACACCGAACCCTCATAGCATTCGCCGTCACCGAGCATAACGAAGGTGAGAAAGTCTTTGGCATCCAGTTTGGCCGCCAGCGCCAGTCCCGCCCCCACTCCCCACCCATGTCCCAGCGCCCCCCATACCGCCTCCACTCCGGGAATATTGTCCCCATAAGGGCCCAGCCCATCCCGCCGGCAGAATTTCTCCAGTTCCCCGGACGGGAAAAACCCGAGGTCGCTAAGTATCGGGTACAGCCCCACGACGCCGGGGCTTTTGCTCATGATAAAGCGGTCCCGGCCATCCCACTTCAGATTTTTAATATCGTAGCGGAGAACATTGTTGAAAAGAGCGACCAGTATTTCCATGCAGGAGAAAGCCGAGGCGACCCGCCCCTCATTGACGCGGACGCACATTTCCAGGACTTCCCGGCGGGCCTGCCGCGCTTTCTTTTGTAATTCCTTAATATCAGTTATCGGCATTGATTCCCCGGTTTATTTCTTATAATAAGCATCCGGCTCGTAGAAAATAATCTGGCTGCCCGCGCCCTCAAAGCGGAAGGGCACATGCAGGACACCGTGCAAACTCTGGCTGACTTGAGGCTGAAGTTCAGGTTTAACAAAGAACACGATAAAGCCGCCGCCCCCGGCTCCCAGCAGCTTGCCGCCGCTGGCGCCAGCCTTGATAGCCGTCTCATACAGGAAATCGGTGAAAGGATTGGATATTTTATCCGTCAGGCTTCTCTTAAGCTGCCAGTTCTCATGCAGCAGCTTTCCAAAATCATCCAGGTCTCTTTCGTTAGTTAAAATTTTTATCGCCTCATCCACCAGCCCCATCATTTCAGATAATTCTTTTTCCTTATTGGGCGTTTGTTTTATCTGTTCACCGGCAATATCAGAAGCCGTACGGGAAATACCGGTAAAGAAAAGCATCAAATGGTTCTGTAGCGCGGTGAGTCTCGGCTGGCTGATGGTGATGGGTTTAATTTGAATATCGCAATCCCCGTTGAAGTCAAAGCGGTTAAGCCCGCCGTAAGCGGCGAATGCCTGGTCCTGGCAGCCGACATTTTCCTTAATGACATCCTGTTCGATGTGAATGGCATCTTTGGCCAGCTGCATCTTGGATGGCATGGTTCCCTTGAGGGCATAGAGAGCATGGAGGAGCCCGACCGTAAATGCCGAACTGGAGCCGAGTCCCGTACGCGCCGGCAGGTCGCCGTCGTGATGAATCTCCAGGCCTTCATTGATATCAACGAAGCGCAGTACCTCCCGGGCGGATGGGTGATTAATTTCATCAATATTGCGCACCAGTTCCGCCTGCGAATAGACGATACGGTACTTGTGCTCGAAGAAGGGTGGCAGACACCGGCAGGTTATGTAGCAGTATTTATCAATAGTTGTCCCTATCACCGAACCGCCATGTTTCCGGTACCAGACAGGATAATCCGTGCCGCCGCCAAAGAAAGAGATACGGAAAGGGGTGCGGCTGATAATCATAATCTTACCTCGTTTTTAGACATTACCGTATTGATTTCTCCGGATTATCTTATAGCCTTTGAGCAGCTCGGCGATGCCCTGCCGGAGCGATACCCGTGGTTTATAGCCGGTGGCTTCTATCTTGGCGTTGCTGACGATGTAATTCCGTTTGTCCGTGTCCTCGCCGATAGGCGCCTCGATAAAGTAAAAGTCCGGCACCTGCTTTTTGATTTCCTCGCAAAGCTCCATCTTACTCAAATTAGCTTCGCTAAGGCCGACGTTATACGGCTCATTCTTCATCTTCTCAAAGTTGTCCAGGCAGTGGATAAAAGCCCGGGCCACATCACGGACATGGATATAATTCCTCTTGAAATGCGCCTCAAACATAACGACAAACCGGTCGTTAACGGCGCGGTAGGTAAAATCGTTCACCAGCAGGTCCAGACGCATCCGTGGGCTGATGCCGAAGACCGTGGCCAGCCGCAGCGTAATACCGTTCCCCGCGTCCAGGATAGCCTTCTCCGCGTCAACCTTAAGCACCCCGTAAAGAGAAATCGGGTTCAAGGGGGTTTCCTCGGTGCAGTAAATGCCTTCCTGCCCAACCCCGTAGCCGCTGTTGGTAGTGGGGAAGATTATCTTCTGGCCGGGGCTGCGCAGTTCCAGCAGCATTTTGATAGCCTCCAGATTGGTGCTGCGGGCGCCGACAGGGTCCTTGGCGCAGAGAGGCGCGCCCACCAGGCAGGCCAGCGGGAAAATAACATCAGCCTGCTTGACGGCGGCGGTCATCGTCGCTTTATCACGGGCGTCACCGCGGATAATGGTCAGCTTCGTATCGTGGCAGCAGTCCAGCAATGACGACTGATTATACATGAAATTATCTAACGCGATAACCTCATGCCCTTTTCCGAGCAGCGCGGGGACCATAATCGAACCGATATAACCAGCGGCGCCGGTGACCAGTATTTTCATCTTTTTCTCCGGTAGTTATCCAGAATGGATTTTATACCAATCATACGTTTGTTTTAGCCCTTCTGTCAATCCAATTTTCGGTCTCCAGCCCAGCTTTTCCAAACGGCCGGTATCCAATAGCTTGCGCGGCATGCCGTCCGGCCTGGTTTTATCGAAGGTAATCCTCCCCTGATAACCAACTACTGCTTTGATGGCCAGCGCCATATCGCCGATGGAGATATCCGACCCTCCGCCGATGTTAATTAAATCCGCCCCGCTATAATGCTCCATGAGGAAGTGGCAGGCGTCAGCCAGGTCTTCCACATACAGCGTTTCACGGCGGGGCGTGCCGGTGCCCCACACCACCACCTCCGGTTCATTATTCTTTTTGGCCTTGTTTATCCGGCTGAAAAGCGCCGCCAGGACATGCCCGGTTTCCGGGTTAAAGTCATCGCCGGGGCCGTAGGCATCCGCCGGCACGGCAGCGATAAAATCGGCGCCGTATTGCTGCCGGTAGGACTGGCACATCTTGATGCCGGCAATTTTAGAGATAGCATAAGGCTCGCTGGTAGGTTCCAGCGGCCCGGTGAGCACATATTCTTCCCGCATCGGCTGTTCACAGACCTTGGGATAAATGCAGGAACTGGCCAGGTAAAGCAGCTTTTTTACACCGGACTGCCAGGCGGCGTGAATGACATTGGACTGGCTGACGGTGTTATTGTAAATAAATTCAGCGGGGTATTGGCTATTAACCAGAATGCCGCCGACTTTTACCGAAGTTAGAAAGACATAAACCGGTTTTTCCTGCCGGAAGAATTCAAAGACCGCCCGCTGGTCAAGTAGGTCTAGCCCGATAGATTCTTCCGTAAGCGCGGCAAAACCTTTGCCCTGAAAATGCCGCAGCAAAGCCTGGGCGAGCATACCCCCACCCCCGGCGATAAAAATCCGTTCAGTTTTTTCCATCGTCCCCTTCATCAAAAGCCAGCAGCCATTTTACGGCTTCCGTTAAATCACGAGCGATATAATCAACATCCGGGGAAACACCCTGTTCAGTTCCATTAACCAGAATAGTGCGGCAGCCGGCGCGGCGCCCGGCCTCGATATCGCTCTCTTTATCACCAATCAGGAAAGAGCTTTTTATGTCAAGTCCAAATTCGCGGACGGCGCTTTCGAGCATACCGGTGTTGGGCTTACGGCAGTCGCAGGCCTTACGGTATGCCTCGATTACCCCATCGACGTGGTGCGGGCAATAATAGATACCATCGATAACAGCTTCTTCCCGGGCTAATTTATCCTGGATATAGCCATTGACCTGGCGCACGGCTGCTTCGCTAAAATACCCCCGCGCCACCCCGGCCTGATTGGTCACGATGATAACCCTGAAATTTTGAACATTCAGCTGCCTGATAGCCGCCCCGACCCCGGGTAAGAATTTGACCCGCGCAATTTCACCGATGTAACCCGTATCCTCGATGATAACCCCGTCCCTATCCAGGAAAACAGCCCTGGCGGCGGGGTTCATTCCATCACGGGGCATCAGCCGCTCCGAACAGCTCTTTTTCCACCAGCATGAAGATGATGTGCCCGATGGTGATATGGGCTTCCTGAATATGCGGGGTATCGGATGACGGTACTACTATAGTGATATCCGCCGTTTTAACCAGCTTCTCACCTTTTTCTCCGGTAAAACCGATGGTGACGGCGCCCCTGGCCCTGGCGGTTACCAGCGCCTCGATGATGCTCGGTGAACTGCCGCTGGTGCTGATGCCGATGACAACATCTTTCTCATTGACCCAGGCTTCAACCTGTCTCCTGAAAACCGCGTCATAACTGTAATCGTTAGCGATAGCGGTCATGATCGAGGTATTGGTGGTAAGCGCAATAGCCGGCAGCGCCGGCCTTTCCATCATGAATTTGCCCACCAGTTCCGCCGCCAGGTGCTGGGCATCGGCAGCGCTGCCGCCGTTGCCGCACAGCACAACCTTCCCGCCCTTCCGGTAAGCCGCGACGATTACATTGACGATTTCTTCAATAACACCGGCGTGGCTTTTAGCCATGGCGTTCTTGATATGAGCGCTTTCCTCCAGCCACCGGGTTATTTCGCTGCGCATTGTGCCTCCGTGTGGTAAATTTTACTCACATCATGACAAACGGGTCAACTTTTGTCAATCGTGCCGCCACGATAATAATGCCTGTTACTTGAGCAAATATCCCAGGACTATTTTCACCACTTTATCAGCCACGTTTTTAGCCAGATACTCCGCCGGGGGCTCCCAGTCCGGTTTTTTAGCCAGCACTATTGCCACGGCATTCATAATCATATCCGGGTCCATGCCCGTCAGGATATTGCTGCCGCATTCCAGTGTTTCCGGTCGCTCCGTGGTGTCCCTGATGGTAATATTGGGGACTTTCAGTATGCAGCATTCTTCCTGGACGGTGCCGCTATCCGTGATAACGCACCGCGCCTGTTTTTCCAACGAGATAAAATCGAAGAATCCAAAAGGCTCCAGCAACCGGATATTTTTGTTGTTTACTTTCAGCCCGAATTGCGCTATCTTGTTCTTCGTCCGCGGGTGGAGGCTGCAGATTATTGGCTGATTATATTTCTTATTGATATTATTCAAAGCCGTCAGCAGGTTATTCAGCCGGTCTTTAATGTCTACATTTTCCGCCCGGTGGGCGGTTACCAGGAAATACTGCTGCGGCTTCAGGTTGAGCCTGGTAAGCGCCTGGCTGCCCTCGATTTTCCTGGCGTAATGCCGGATAACCTCATAAATGGGATTTCCCGTTACGTAAATATATTCGCCTTTGATGCCCTCGGCCAGCAGGTTCTGTTGGCTGTTATGGGTATAGGGCATTAAAATCGTACTTGAATGGTCGATAATGCGCCGGTTGACCTCTTCCGGCACGCGGTCGTCATAGCAGCGGTTGCCGGCCTCCATGTGAAAGACCGGTATGCCCAGGCGCTTGGCCACGATGGCGGACAGGTCGGTATTGGTATCCCCGAGGATAAGCACCCGGTCCGGTTTTTCTTTTAAAAAGACCTTTTCAATCTCCGTAAATATCTTGCCGATCTGCTCACCGAAGGAACCGGCTTTTACGCCGAGATAGTAGTCCGGCGGCCGCACCTTAAGCTCCTTGAAGAAGATATCGTTCAATCTTTCGTCATAGTTCTGGCCGGTATGCACCAGGACATGGTCGCAGTGTTTATCCAGCGCGGGAATAACCAGGCTAAGGCGGATTATTTCCGGGCGTGTGCCCAGGATTGTCATTACTTTCATCGCTGCACCTCTTTCGGTAGCATTCCTGATAACCCGGTCAGCCGGTAGTCAAAACCGGCCAGTTCCGCGACCATTTCCGGTACGGAGGGCGGACGGGAATAGCCCGCCGCCTTCCAGATAGCGGCATTCGTTGCTTTATTATCCGTTTGCAGCGTACGGTCGATAACGACGGGGGCCTGCACGGGCGTAATCTTAATATCTTCACGGTGATAGCACCTGGCGAATTCTTTAAGCATGTCGCACTTGGTGATTTCTCCCGCGGGGACAATATGCTGGACGGCAGATATTTCCGTACCCTTGTTGATAATCCCCTGACACAGCCGGGCGAATTGCAGCGTGGTAACGCCGTTCCAGCTATGATTGGCGTAACCGTTTACCCCGGCATTCCGGGGCTGTCCCAGAAACCAGTCCAGGAGAAATTTGTGCTCTTTGGGTTCCGGGCCGATGATGGAACAGCGCAGGAGATAATTATGGGGAAC
>DAOUGB010000026.1:0-3908 GCA_034429595.1 Dehalococcoidales bacterium | reverse complement strand
TGGGCGCCTGTTTCCGTCAGGAAATTTCCCAGTGCATCCACTAATTCCGCACTCGCCGCTATTTCAACTTTCAACCATTTTTCCGGTTCTCTTTCTGTCATGGATACACCTGTAATATTAGGAAGTTAATTTAAAATCTGCTTTCCCAAGCTTATTCTTTAAAAATATATCCTCTTTTGGTTAATTTTTCAAGCGGGGTGTATGCTTATTATGTGCTCCAGAAGGAGGGATGGATCTGAAAAGGAAGGGGCTGACGGAGTTGCGGGCCGCTGGACGACAACGACGGCGCAGCCTTCCCGGCGGGCGGCTTCCATCTTTTCCCTTACTCCTCCCGCTTGCCCGCTGTCCTTGGTGACGAGGACGCCGACGGCGAATCTTCTGATGACATCAAGGTTTTCTTCAAGAGAAAAGGGGCCCCGTGCGGCGATGATACGGTCTTCCGGTATGCCCGCGGCCCGGCAGGCTTCCAGGGACGATTCTTCCGGCAGAACCCGGACGATAAGCGGAATGTTGGTTCTCTTGGCCTCGCCGGCGTAAGGTGCGAGGTTCCTGGAACCGGTCGTGAGAAGTACGGATTTATTTGCGGCGAAGGCTGCCTTCGCCGCCTCGTTGTGATCGGCGGCGTAGATAATTTCGGCTCCTGTATAAGCGGCGTCGGCCGGACGTATATAAGCAAGGTAAGGTATGGCTACGAGCCGGGCGGCTTCGCGGGCTGCGTTGTGGGCGCTGGTGGCATAAGGATGAGCGGCGTCCACGATGAGTGCTATTCCCCGGGCTTTGAGGAGTGCATAAATTTCGCCGGCATCCATTGGACCCCTGCGCAGGGTGATATTCGGGTGAGAGCCGACGTCCAGGTCAATCTGCGTGGCGCAGGAAACCAGAACGCGGTATCCGGCGCGGGCAAGATTAACGGCAAGGAGAGAGGTTTCACTCGTACCTCCCATAAGCAGTATCATATCTGATAACCCCTGGGGGTAATGAACTTTCCCTCAATGATTTTAGAAGTACTGTTGCCGATGATGACGATGCTCCTCATGTTGATCTCGGCGGTGAGAAGATTATCCAGGTCTGTCAGGACAATCTTTTCGTCCGGGCGTCCCGCGTCGGTGACAATGCCCACCGGTGTAGAGCCCGGACGGTGACTTCGAAGAATGGCTATCGTCTCCTCGAAGTGTAGCGACCTTTTTTTGCTTTTCGGATTGTAGAGGGCCAGGACGAGGTCCGCCCCGGCTGCAGCTTCTATTCTTTTCCGGATCGTCTCCCAGGAAAGGAGCAGGTCGCTCAGGCTGATAACGGCAAAATCGAGCATCAATGGAGATCCCAGTCTTGCCGCGGCGGCCGTGGCTGACGTGACGCCGGGGATGGTTTCGATGGGCACGTGGAGCTCCAGTGCATGATTCAGCTCCAGAGCCAGACCCGCCATGCCGTAAATTCCTGCATCTCCCGAGGAGACAAGCGCTACTACGTTACCTTGTGCGGCGCTTTCGAGGGCGGCACGGCAGCGTTCCACCTCCCGGGTCATGCCGGAAGAAATTATCTCTTTCCCTTCCGTTAGATCTTTGATGAGGTCGAGATACATTTTATAACCGGCCACGACGTTGCTTTCGGTAATCGCCTTTTCCGCCTGCCGGGTGCGGTCTTCCGGACCGCCGGGGCCGATGCCGACTACGTAAAGTTTTCCCGCGCTATTGCCACTGTTATGCTTTTCCATATTATCCTCTCCAGAATTAGTCTCGTATGCTTTCCCGCAAGAAGCGCCGCCGGTTCCGCTACAGCCGGCAGGCCTACTTTTTTCTGTGCAAGCTCCGAACCGGCAAAGACCTTTTTGGCCTCTCTGATTTCCTCGGAAGTGATGAGGCGAAGAGGAATTCCCAGACGAACCGCAGCCTCGATAAGTCCCTCTTCCTGAGCCTTAATGTCGGCGGAAGCAAGGAGCCTTACATCCTCCGGATCGGCCTTTATTTCCGCCAGCGCTTTTTTTATTGCTTCGATAATCTCTTCAGCTTTCGCTCCCCGGCGGCAGCCGACGCCGACGATGAGCGACTTGAGCGCCTCCGTCGTTGTTGTAATCACCGGTTCCGCGCCGATGGCATTGGCTGCCTGAAGGGCGATTTCATTGGCCCCCCCTTCATGGCCGGAAAGAAGACTTACAGCGAAACGGCCCATGGCGTCGACAACGACAACAGCCGGATCAGTATACTTGCTCTTCACGTGCGAAGCGATGGCGCGCACAACAACACCGGCGGGCGCCACATAGATGAGAGCTTGATACTGATTGAAGATCGCCGCGGTAAGATCGATAATGCTCTTGAAACGCAATGCATCTATGTCCATATGGATGCTTTGATGAACAAAAAGATTTGCCTGGGGAAAGCCCGAAGCCAGTTGTCTTATGACCTGTGCGCCTTCGGCGGATAAAGTCACCAGGGCTGTTTTCATTATATTGCCTCCGTGCCTTTTCTAAATTCATGGCTGAACTTCGCATCGTAGAGCTTTGATACCGGTATATCCCTGGAGAGGGCATGCCCCGCCAGGATGATGGATGTTTGCCCCAGAGCAGCTTCTTCCACCTTTTTAACAATGTCGCCCAAAGTTCCCCGGACTATCTTTTCATCCGGCCAGGAGACGTGATAGATGACGGCGGCCGGGCAATCGATACCGTAATGGGGAACCAGCTTCTCGATGGTTTTTTCTACATTCCTGCCGGAAAGATATATGCACAGCGTCGCCTTCGAACGGGCCAGCTCGGCCAACTCCTGCTCTTGAGGAAGCGGGGTACGGCCTGACGTGCGGGTCAGAATGATTGTCTGGGATACCTCCGGCGCCGTGAGTTCCGTGGAAAGCACCGCAGCAGCAGCCTGAAAGGCGCTTACTCCCGGCACCACCTCGTAGGAGATCCCGAGATGGTCCAGCTCATTCATCTGCTCTCTTGTCGCACCGTAGACAGAGGGATCGCCGGAATGGAGACGAACCACATCAATGTCCCGTTCCTTTGCCCGGCTGCAGACAGCGATAATCTCTTCCAGGTTCATCCCTGCCGAATCGTAGCGCTCGGCATTATCGGGTACAACGGCCATAACCGCCGGACTCACCAGCGATCCGGCGTAAATAATGATGCGGCAGTTCTCCAGAATGGTCTTTGCTTTTACGGTCAACAGATCGGGATTGCCCGGCCCGGCGCCGACGAAAATTACCTTCATTGTTGCTCTCCTTTTGCAGTATGAATAAGTATGATCGAAAGATAGCCCGCCTGCGGATCGCAATTTTTGAGCGCTCGGAGATCCGTTTCAATCCGCTGATCTTCCATGCCCGCCCGGCTCACCATAACGGCCCTTTCTATGACGTCTGTCTCTTCCATGATGTTCATGATCTCCGGAAGCTTCTTGTCTATCTTCATGAGAATTACGGTCCCCGGTTTTGTAAAAGCCTCGCGAATGACATTTATATCGGTTACCGCTGCGGGTATAACCGTAATGGGTTCACTTCCTTCGCCCACAGGAAATGCTGTGAGGGCTGAGGCCAGGCTGAAAGCGGTAACACCGGGAACGGAGACAATCTCCGCCTGAGGCATCAGCTTTTTCAGCTCCTTCAAAAGATAGATGTAGGTGGAGTAAAGGAAAAGATCACCCAGTGTCAGAAAAGCCGCGTCCTCGCCGCTGCTCAGAATTGCTGCCACCTTACGGCCGTTATCTTTCCAGCGGCGGGCGAGTTCAGCGGAGTCTTTCGTCATGGGAAAAGTCAATTCGTGGATCCGGGCATTTTTGCTGATGTAGCGACGGGCGATGGTCAGAGCCACGCTTTCCGCCTTGATCCTGGCTTTGGGCACAAATACATGCCCGCAGGATGAAAGTATCCGCGCCGCTTTGACGGTAACAAGTTCCGGGTCGCCGGGTCCTACGCCAATACCA
>DAOUGB010000025.1:0-18723 GCA_034429595.1 Dehalococcoidales bacterium | reverse complement strand
CCTTTTCTTCCAGCTTGTATGCCACCGGAACATGCGTATGCCCCGCCAGGCAAAAACGGGTATCAAAATGCGCGAAGTTCCGCTCCGCGATGCTGGGAGACATGATATATTCCAGCGCGGGGTCTTTAGGGCTGCCGTGAGCCAAAAGAAAATCGCCTCTCTTGATTGTAGCGGGTAATTCTGATAGATAAAGGATATCCGCCGCGCTTAAATGCTCCGCCGTCCAGCGGCAGGCTTCCGCCGCCGGCGGATTAAAAAACGTCAGTTCCAGCTTGCCCGTCGCGCCGAGGTCGTGGTTGCCGGAGACGCATACCGGTTTGTACTTGCGCAGCAGTTTTATACATTCCGCCGGCTCCGGCCCGTAGCCGACGATATCCCCCAGACACCAGATTTCATCTACGCCCCCCTTCACCTCGATGTCTTTCAGCACGGCCGTCAGCGCCGCCAGGTTGGCATGTATATCCGCCAGTATTGCGTAACGCATTTGCCAATAATATAACAGTTTTTGCCGATAATGGAAAGAGCGATACAAAATCTCCCCCTCCCCCTGCGGAGACTTTGTATCAAAAGTGGCTATAGCAATGTCATTCTGACCCCGATGCAAATCGGGGAAGAATGACTTTTGATACAAGGCTCCCTGCGGAAGAGGGCAACGGGGTGAGCGCTTTAAATAATCTACCGTTACATCCGCCGCAAACGCAACCATTTACGCCGCTATGTCTTTCAGGCTACAATATAGGTAACAGGATGGTGAAAACATGAAAATCGTTTTATCGGTGCTGCTGGCTATTGCCGTCGTCGGGTGTATCTTGTTCGGGGTGGCTTTTGTCTCCGTTCAAGGTGACCTGGATAATACCAAAACTCAACTGGAAGCCACCCAATCCGAGCTGGCCGGCGCCGAAGCTGAACTCGCCGGAGCGCAAACCGAGTTGGCGGATTCCAGAGAAGACCTGGCAGCCGCGGAAAATAAACTGGCCAATACTCTTTATGAACTGGATGAGACCAGGACCGAATTAAATGATACGGCCGCCCAACTGGACGCCGCGCTTGAGTATAACATGGCCATGGGCGATGCCTACGCGTCTTTAAGCGCCCAGATAACCCGGAAGCTCGGCTTTGATGAAGACAGCGAGCTCATCTTTACCCCCAGCGACCCCGCCGTCTCGGCTAAAGCCAGGCAAATTGCCGGTAACTTTTCCAGTGACTGGGACGAGGTCTGGCGGGACTACCAGCGCCTGTACGAATGGATAGTTGACAACATCCGGTATTCTTATGACAGCCCCCTCCCCATCCTCCCGGCAACGCCGGACGGCGAGCTTTCCTGGATGTCCGAATACTGGAAACTGCCGGAGGAAACCCTCGCGGATGAGGCTGGCGACTGCGAGGATATGGCCGGGCTGCTGGCCAGCCTGATGTTGAGCTACAACCATGAAGATTATATGGTCTGGGCCATCGTCATCCGCGATTATGAAGGCAACGGGCATGTCGGGGTGGCTTTACCCGTAGAAGGTGATAAACTGGCCATCTTCGACCCGGCCGGGCAATACTATACCGGGTATTATACCGGCTCCATCAAGCAGGTTGATATATCCGATGCCGTCGACCAGTGGTTGTCCTACTGGTCGGATGATATGCCCGCCGTAAGAATCACCGCGGCGTTTTCCTCTGATTTTTACGAGGAATTCAGCGGCACACCGGCATTTATCAGTTGGGCAAACAGTCAATACTAATGCCAGCGGCCCTATAACGGTATATCAAATACGCCGAAGTAGCGTAAAAGCGACCGTAACCCAAAGTAGCCCAGGTAGCTTAAAATCGAGCTTTCCACCATCTTGCCTGCCCAGCAGACCAGGAAGAACTTCCAGAAATTATAACGGTTGGCCCCCATCCCCATGACGATGGTCATCAGGAGAGGATTGGGATACATGCCCAGGATAAATACCGCCGTCAATACATGCTTGCGGGCGAACTCCCGTAGCTTCACCATCCCAACTTTGTTAAAGAATTTTTCCATGCGTGACGGCTCGGCGTCATCCGGTTTTTTATTGATGCCCAGGTTCCGGAAAAACGCCAGGCCGCCGCGCCCGGTCAGATAAATCAGCGCGTTGCCCACGGCATTGCCGAAACTTGAAACCAGCGCCACCAGCAGCGGGTTAAAGATACTGCCCATCGTAAAAGTCAGGATGATGTTAGGCGTGGGAACCGGTATTGGCGAACCCGCCAGCACGGCGATGATAAACAGCCCGATTAGCCCCTGCTTTTCCAGCATGGCCACGTATTCCCAGTGCTGGATGAGCAACACGGAAATAACGACGCTGGCGATTACCGTTAACGCCAGCAGGCTGATAGCCAGGTATCTTTTTATCAGGGTATCTTTCGTCGTCATGCTGTTACCTAATTATACGGGTTTTCAGGCACTTTTTGATAGAGCGCTTTAACTTAAGTATGCCGGTCTGCCTGCCGTAAAAAGTCGTATTTATACGGAATATGCTATACTTTTTACTATGAAGGTCTCGGAAATCGGCGAGTTCGGCCTGATAGACCGTCTCAATCAAATGATTGCCGAATCTAAGGTAAACCGCAACACGCCGGACCTGCTTATCGGCATCGGCGATGATACCGCCGCCTGGAAAAACTCCGGTAAAATCCAGCTGGCGACAGTCGATTCCATGGTAGAAGGCGTCCATTTTACGCTGGAGACGGCCTCCTGGCGGGAACTCGGCTGGAAAGCGCTGGCCATCAACTTGAGCGATATCGCCGCGATGGGCGGCGTGCCGCGCTATATCTTAATCGCCCTTTCCCTGCCGCAAGATACCAATGTTGAAGCTGTTGATGAACTATACCGGGGCATGCTCGACCTGGCGGAAAGATTCAGCGTAGCCATTGCCGGCGGGAATATCAGCGGCGCGCCGCAGGTATCTATAACTATCACCGTCATCGGCAAGAGTTTAGACAACCATATTCTCAAACGCTCCGCCGCCAGGCCCGGCGATGCCATTGCGGTCACCGGCTGGCCGGGCAGCGCCGCCGGCGGGCTGGCTATGCTGATGCAGCGGCTTAAGTTCCAAGCTGACGCCGCCGCTTACTTCCGGAACGCATTTCTCCACCCCGCGCCCCGTATCCCGGAAGGACAGCTACTGGTAAAAAACGGCATCACCGCCGGCATCGATACCAGCGACGGCCTGCTGGCTGACCTCCGTCACATCTGTGAAGCGAGCCGGGTCGGCGCCCGCGTTAATGTGGAAGATATTCCGGTTCATGCCCGTTTAAAGGAAAACTTCAGGGGGAAAGCGCTGGAGATGGCGCTTTCCGGCGGGGAGGACTACGAACTGCTTTTTACCGGTGATAAAGCAACTATCAGTAAAATCAAAGACATCTTGCAAATCCCGGTCAATATCATCGGGGAGATAACCGCCGGGGAGCCGGGTAAAATTGAGCTTGTGGATGCTAACGGCAAACCCGTGAAAATCGATAAGACCGGCTGGACGCATTTTTAACGGACGGGAGACATTTATGGTAACCATACCTAAAGTAACCTTGAATACCGACCTTAATGAAGGGTACTGCTTCGGGTGCGGGCAAAATAACCCGATGGGACTGAAGCTCCGCTTTACTAAAGACGGCGGGACGCTCCGTACTGAATACACGCCCAACAAGATGCACCAGGGATGGCCGGGGCTGCTGCACGGCGGCATCGTGGCTACCCTGCTGGACGAAGTGATGAGTAACGTGGCCTACGCCACTGGCAGTACCTGCATCACCGCCAGTATCGAAATCAGGCAGCGCAAACCGATAAATCTAGATGAATCGCTGGTGATTACCGCCTGGATAACCCGCCAACGCTCCAAAATCATCGAGACGGCGGGGAAAATCTGCCTGCAAGACGGCACTGTCGTCGCGGAAAGCACCGCCAAGCAGTTCATCGCGGAAAATGCGGCGGGGCAGCCGGATAAAGTAAAGGAGAACCGCAGCCATGTCTAAACCACAACTTGAGGCGGTGCTCTTCGATATGGACGGCGTTATCGCGGACACCATGGAATACCATTACGGGGCCTGGCGGGATACTTTAGCGGAGATGGGGATAACATTAACCAAAGCGGATTTTCTGCCCCTCTTCGGGCAGCGGCATGATAACATTATCCGCTTCGCCCTCGGCGATAAGCTCACGCATGAAGAAACGGAAGCCCTCTCCGATAAAAAACAGGCGCTTTACCGCCAGCGCGTCGCGGCAAATATCAAGCCCCTCCCCGGCGCCGTGGAACTAATCAAATCCTTATACGAGCATAAAATCAAAACAGCGCTGGCTTCTTCCGCCACGCCGGAAAATGTCGCTATCATCGTCCGGGGGCTGGGTATAGAAAGTTATTTCCAGGCCTATGTCAACGGCCCGGAGGTAGCGGCCGGCAAGCCGAGCCCGTTGATTTTCCAGCTGGCGGCCAAAAAACTCGGCGCAAAACCCGCCGATTGCGTGGTCATTGAGGACGCCATCGCCGGCGTCACCGCCGCCAAAGACGGCGGCATGAAATGCGTGGCGGTCACCAACAGCCACCCGAAAGATAAACTAAAGCACGCCGACCTTATCGTGGATACCCTGGCAGCCGTGAATATTGCGGTCTTAAAAGGGCTGTTTAAATAATAAAGTCTCTGTCATGCTGGAGCGTAGCGAAGCATCCGTAAATTCCTCTCCCTTGAGGGGAATTAAGTGAGAATGTACAAAGCAAAATCCCTCTCTACCCCTCCCTTAGAAGGGAGAGGATGATGGGTCAAACCGAAAATTGAAGTCTCGGCTAATTTCCCCCCTTTGAAGGAGGATTAAGGGGGATGTTATACAATAAGTTCCTCTCCATTAGAGGGGAGAGGTCGGAGCCTGCCCCGTATGAGCGACTTTGTCGCCATCCCGTATGAAGGTATGAATCGGGACTTGATACGGGGTAAAGGTGAAACTAATAACAACTATTCTAAGGAGTCAACCAATGGAAAAATCGCTGGTTCTCGTTAAACCCGATGCTATGGAGCGCCAACTGGCCGGCGCTATCATCGGCCGGCTGCAGGGTGAAGGCTTAAAGCTCATCGGGCTGAAAATGCTGCATATGGATAACAAGCTCGCAGAAAAGCATTACGCCGTCCATAAAGGCAAAGCGTTTTTTAACGGTTTAGTGGCTTACATGACCTCCTCCCCCATCGTGGCCGCCGCCTTCGAGGGCGAGGACGTGATTCAGCAAATCCGGAACATCATGGGCGCTACCGACCCCGCTAAAGCCGCCCCCGGCACGTTGCGTAAGCAGTACGGGCTGGATTTACAGCGCAACTCCACCCACGCCTCGGATTCTCCGGAAAACGGGGAAATTGAAGTGGGGAACTTTTTTAAGAAGAACGAACTGTTTGGGTAGATAAATATTTGCCATTCCGGGGAATCCTTCCGTTCCTTTTACCCCGGAAGGATGACGCGGGAATCTCTATTATCGGCTTAAATTGGTCACAGGGATTGCCGCGCTTCGCCCGCCATGACGGCATTTACTGGATTCTTAAAAGTACCTTGGCCTCGCTCCAGAGGTCTTCCAGTTTATAGTAATCGCGCTCCTCCGCGCCGAAGATGTGAATGATAACGTCGCTGTAATCCAGTAAAAACCAGCCGGATTCCACCGAACCCTCGCGGTGGTGCGGCAGAACGCCTTCTTTTTTCAGCGTTGCTTCGATGTCGTCGCCGATAGAGCGTAGCTGGCGCGCGCTTTCACCGGAGCAGATAACAAAAAAATCGGCAAAACTGCATTTTTCCCGGACATCCAGCAGCACTATATTGTTCGCCTGCTTTTCAGAGGCCGCGTCTACCGCTTTACGGGCTAATTCAAGTCCTTCCAGAATCGCTCTCTCCTGTCTGATTATCTAAATTATACCACAGCCTTCATAATACCAATAGCGGCTGTTTCACCTGGAAAAAATGAATCAAAAGAATTATCTTTAGAAAAACTTTATAAATTCTTTATGATTCTTTATATCTTTTTAGGCAGTTCTTCATGAGCGGAATGTAAACTGACATTAGGGGTAACTTGAAAAAGCTGTAAGGGGTAACCAAACGGCAAAGTGGGGTTAACCCTTAAACTCTCGATATTTCAAGCTGGGGAACAATGCAACCGTGTAAAACTCGTACACTAAAACTATGCATCAGCATGCTTCTGATAGCCGTCACAATCGCCAATATCATTGGGATTATTGGGGCGGATAAAGCTGTGGCTGACCCCAGCTGGTACGATTCTAACTGGGACTACCGCAAGAAAATTACCATCAATGCCGCCTACGTTACCGCCGACCTCACCAATTTCCCCGTGCTTGTCAGCCTTGCTTCGGATTCAGATTTAGCCGCCAAAGCTTTAGATAACGGCTATGACATCTTTTTTACCAATGATGCGGGCACCAAGCTCGACCATGAAATCGAGTACTTTAACGGTACCACCGGTCAGATGGTGGCCTGGGTCAAAGTACCCTCCGTTCTGGACTTGACCGATACGGAAATCTACATGTATTACGGCAACTCCGGCGCGTCAAATCAGCAGAATGCCGCCGGTGTCTGGGACTCCAACTTCAAGGTGGTGCAGCATATGGAAGAGGCTTCCGGCGGCACCAACGCTATCAAGGACTCCACCTCTAACGGCAATAACGGTACCGATGCCGGCTCTCCAAGTTTCGGTGCTGCCGGTAAAGCGGATGGCGCTATCAGCTTCGATGGTACCGATGACCGCATTAATCTGGGCTACGGTAACTCCCTTAGTGTTACCCGCCCCGTCACGATAGAAGCCTGGATAAAGCCCGCTACCGTGCCCGGTCTGAATACCTCCGAGCCGGTTGTCTTCCGGGATAACGGCACCAATATGAACTATGCCTTCTCTATCGCCAACGGCACCTCCTACACCGGTGGCACCGGCGTAAAAATGCTGTTCTGGCGTGAAGACTCCACCGATGCCGATTTCAACACCTACGGCACTACGACCATCACCGCCGGTAACTGGTATTATGTCGTGGCCGTGGACAACGGCAGCCAGGGCGCCGCCGGCAATTTTGCCATTTACGTTAACGGCGGCTCGGCGGAAGGCACCAAGTCTGTTACCATGTCAGCCTATGACAGCGCCACTCACAAGACGATAATCGCCGATACCAACGGCGAGACCATCGGCAGCGGCCATTTCTTTAACGGCATCATCGATGAAGTGCGCATCTCCAATACCGCCCGCAGCGCGGGCTGGATTACCACCAGCTACAATAACCAGAATTCTCCTTCTACCTTCATTACACTGGGCGCGGAGGAAGCAGCCATTGTTGCCCCCGCCGTCACCACCGGCCCGTACACCAATGTTGAAGAGACCACGGCCACCCTGAACGGCACTTTGTCCGCCGACGGCGGCGAGGCCTGCCAGTACAGCTTCGAATGGGGCACCGCTTCCGGTGTTTACACCAATAATATTCCCTGGACGGGCAGCCTCACTACCGGCCAGACCTTTGATGCCAATATCTCCGGTTTGCAGCCGGGCCAGCTATACTATTACCGCGCTAAAGCTAAAAACAGCGTCGGCGCCGCCAATGGTCTCGAATATAGTTTCACGACCAAGCCGGACGGCCCGGTCGCGCTTAACGCCTCCGCCGCCGGTGTTTCTCAAATCAATTTGACCTGGACCAAGGGTGCCGGCGCTAACAATACCCTGGTGCGCGGTAAAAGCGGGAGTTATCCCACCAGCTATTCTGATGGCGTCCAGATTTATTACGGCACCGGGACCAGCGCTAACTTAACCGGTCTTAGTCCTAACACCACGATTTATTTCCGCGCCTGGTCGGAGACATCCGGCAAGTTGTCCGATACTTATGCTTCCGCTACCGCTACAACCAATCCCATAACGTCGGCGTCAGTCACCACCAACGCCGCCACATCGGTAGAAGAAACCACCGCCACTCTGAACGGCCTACTGGTTGACGACGGCGGTCAAGCCTGTATCTATAGTTTTGAGTGGGGCGCCACGTCCGGTGTTTATACGGATAACATTTCCTGGACGGGCAGCATCAATACCGGTCAATCTTTCAGCACCAACCTTGTCGGTCTTAATAAAGGCCAGAAATACTTCTTCCGCGCTAAAGTGCAGAACAGCACCGGCGTTACCAGCGGCGCGGAAATGGAATTCCTCACCAAGCCGGACGGCCCATCATCCTTTACCGCCGCCGCCATCAGTGATTCGCAGATTGATTTAACCTGGGTCATGGGAGACGGCGCCGGCCGCACCATGGTACGCGGCAAAACCGGCGGCTATCCCGCAGATTATAGTGACGGCTATGAAGTCTACTTCGGCATCGGCACCGGCGCTTCCGATACCGGCCTCTCTGATAATACCACCTACTATTACCGGGCATGGTCGGAAAAAACCGGCAGCCAGCAGTGGTCCAATACTTACGCTTCCGCCACGGCCACCACCAATGCCGCTCCGCCCGGCCCCACCGCCGTCGGCGGCAAAATCTTTACCATTAATAAAGCCATTGTCCTGGCGCCATGGCTCGTCCTGGCAATCAGCTGTTCCATAGTTATAACCTCGCTGGTTGTATATATCAGGAAGAAATTCGCTTCCCGCATGTCCGGTGAGAAAAAACACTAACGTTTTCCCCGGGCTTCCCTTACTCCCCTTTTCCCCGGCAATATCCGGCTGGTCTTTACCCCGCGGAAGCCTTATACTTAAAACGTAGCCTGCTATTCTAAAAACGCTTATGCCTGAAAAATCATTGCTAAAAGCCCTGACGGAAGCCGGTATCGGCTCGCGGCGGCGCATGGCGGACGCCATCAAGCAGGGCAAAGTCAGGGTCAACACCAAAACCGCCGAGTCCTTCAACCACCCGGTCGACCCCGCCAAAGACCGCGTTTTCCTGGACGGCAAGCTCATCGGACTGAAGCCGGATAAAACAATCTGCCTTATGCTGCACAAACCGGCGGGCATTGTCTCCACCGTCAGCGATGACCAGCGGCGCCGCACCGTTATCGATATCCTGCCGGAGACCTATAAACGCCACCGGCTTTACCCCGTGGGTCGACTCGATATCGATACCACCGGGCTTTTGCTGATGACCAATGACGGCGACCTTACCTACAAACTCACCCACCCCCGCTACGAGTATGAAAAGGAATATTACGTCGCCATCAGGGGTGTGCTCAAGGCAGAAGAGCAACGGCAGCTCCGTCAAGGCGTCCTGCTGGAAGACGGCATGACCCACCCGGCCAAAGTAAGAGCAATAGCGGAGCCGCCTTACAACTACAGCGTCATCATCCACGAAGGCCGCAAAAGGCAGGTGCGCCGCATGTTCGAGCACTTGAGACACGCCGTCACCGCTTTAAAGCGCGTCCGCATCGGCAGCCTGGTACTGGGAGACCTGCCGGAGGGTGAAGTGCGCCCGCTGCAGGCTAAAGAAATCGCTGACCTGCTCCGCCGGCGCCCGGCTTAAAGGAACAGCTTGATTAGCTGGTAGACCAGCAGGCCTATCAGCCCGGACGCCGGTATCGTAAAAATCCACGCCCACACGATACGTAGCGTTACCCCCCACCGCACCGCGGAAAGCCGGTTGGTGGCCCCCACGCCGGATATTGCCCCGGTAATAACGTGGGTGGTGCTGACCGGGATATGCAGGAAGGTCGATAAAAATATACTGGAAGCGGCGGCGCTCTCCGCGCAAAAACCGTCGATCGGCCTTAGCTTGGTAATCTTCTGCCCCATCGTTTTCACGATACGCCAGCCGCCGGAAAGTGTCCCCGTGGCAATGGCGGCATGCGCGCTCAAGACCACCCATAAAGGCACCTCGAAAGTGCTTAACAGCCCGCCGGTGTAGAGCAGACTGGCTATAATGCCCATCGTCTTCTGGGCATCGTTGCCGCCGTGTCCCAGGCTGAAAGCCGCGGCGGAAAACAACTGCATAACGCGCGACCATCGGTTCACGCTGTCCACATTCTTCCCCTGGGCGATCCAAGATGTAATAACCTTAAAGATAAAACCCAGTACCAGCCCTATCAGCGGCGCCACGATGATAAATACCAGCGTTAAAGTCCAGCCGCCGGGCAGTATCGCGTCGAACCCTCCCTTGGCGATTGCCGCCCCGGCGTAGCCGCCGATTAAAGCGTGCGAGGAACTGCTCGGCAGCCCGAAATACCAGGTAATCAGGTTCCAGGCAATCGCCCCTATCAGCCCCGCCAGGATAACCGTAGATGTGACGATTTCAATATCCACCATCCCCTTGCCGATGGTCTTGGCCACCCCCGTGCCGAAAATAAGAAAGGCGATAAAATTAAAAAAGGCCGCCCAGACGACGGCCTGCCGGGGGGACAGGACTCTGGTGGAAACAATGGTGGAGATGGAATTGGCGGCATCGTGCATGCCGTTTGTATAATCGAAAGCCAGGGCGATGGCGATAATCGGGATAATTAAAAACAGGCTGGTTTCCATTATCTGAAATTTTTTATCCTGATGTAAAAACTTTCCACAGAGATTATACCTTAAATCGATATTTTTTACTAAAAAGCCCGGCTTTATGCTCGCTTTTCAAATCAGGGTGCAGTCTGGTATACTGGACATATCCCAAATGTCTATTCTTTATGTCAATGTTGTTACAGAAAGGTAGCCTTTCACCCATGAACCTAAGCTCGATACTGGAAAACGCCGCCGCTCGCTTTGACGGTAAAACCGCCATCGTTTACGGCGAGCAGCGTATCTCTTTTACCCGGCTGGAAGCAGACGCTAACCGGCTGGCCCGCGCCCTGATTAACCTGGGCGTCAAAAAAGGCGACCGCGTGGCGATGATACAGTCCAGCAATCCGGAATTTGTCGTTACTTTCTTCGGCATCATGAAAGCCGGCGCCATCGCCGTGCCGCTGGACTCCCGCTATATCGCCGATGAACTGGAAATACTCTTCAAAGACTGCACGCCGGAAGTACTGGTTATCGAAAATCCCCCCCAGGCATCCCTCCTGCCTTCTCTGGGCCGGTTCACCTCCGTTAAACACGTTATCACCGTCAACGCGGCGCCGGATGAACGCTTTATCAGCTACCGGGACATCATGGAAAACAACCCGGCTCGCGGCCTACAAACACCCGTAGACCCGGCGGATATCGCCATCATCTCCTACACCGGCGGGCCGACGATGCAGCCGCACGGGGTCGCCCTTTCTCACCAGGCCGTTTACACCGAGGTCGTGAACTCCGCTATCGGCTTCGAGCAGACGGAAAAAGACGTCATGATGCTCTTCGCCCTGCCCATGTACCACCAGTTCGGCCTGACCGCCGCGCTTTTGGGGTCGTTCAATACCGGCTGCACCGTCATCGTCGTGCCGGGTACCGGCCGCTCGATAGAAAGCTTTATGGAAGCCGTCGCGCGGGAAAAGGGCACCATTTACCCGGGCGTCCCCTACATTTACTCGTTAATGATTAACGTCGCGCGCCGCGCCGGCATCAAGTACGACCTTTCTTCGCTGCGCTTGTTCATCAGCGGCGGCGCGCCGCTGGAGCCAGTCATCATCGAGCATTTCAAAGAAGTCTACGGCTCTGATATCCACGATATTTACGGCCAGACGGAATCCGTCTGTCACGTCACCGCCATGCCCGTCCGCGGCCCCGTCAAAATCGGCTCTTCCGGCAAGACCCTGCCCTGCTGGGAGATGAAAATCTTTGATGAAAATGATCAAGAAGTCCCCCCAGGCATTGAAGGCGAAATCGTCCTGCGGGGGCCGGTCATGACCGGGTTCTGGAACCACCCGGAAACCACGGCCCATGCCCTCCGGCACGGCTGGCTGCATACCGGCGATATCGGCTATATGGATAAAGAAGGCTACCTGTTCATCACCGCCCGCCGGCGGCGGATGCTTATCCTCAAAGGCCAGAATATCTTCCCGGCTGATATCGAGGAAGTTTTAATGTCCCACCCTGACGTCGCCGAGGCTAAAGTCATGGGCGCTATCGACCTCGTCCGGGGAGAAACGGTTAAGGCTTTCGTGCGTTTAAAGCCGGGTGCAACCGTCACCGCGCAGGCACTGCGGCAATATTGTCAGGGACGCATGGCCGATTATAAACTGCCGCGGGAAGTCGTTCTGGTGGCTCAAATGCCGGATAAAATGCCGCTCTGGCGCCGCCCGCGGAACCTCGTGGCGGCCGACCTTATGTTAGAAGGAAAAGACTAGTATTCCAGGCCACGATAATCCCGTAGCCGATAACGGCAATCCAGGTCGCAACTATCGCCAGCTTCTGGTGGCGCGTGTAAACATCCCAGAGCACCAGCGCGCAAAACAGCGAGCCGCTTATCTTCAGCACCATAAAACCGGCATCGCCGATTAGCGGCGCCAGAAAAGCATTCGCTTCCCATGCCCTGCCCTCGCCGATAAGGTATTCCGTCAGTATTCCATCCAGGATAATGAATGCTATCAGCGTAATCAGCAGATACAGCATCTTTTTCCGTCCGGGTATGGCAAAATAGTCTTTTATCTTTTCCATTACCGCCGCTTTAAGATAAATTAACTGTTCAATACTTCCTATTAGCAAAACATTATAGCTTTATTCTTCTCTGCTCTCCCTTTTAAAAAAGGAGGGTGACGATGTCATGTCCTTGGCCGATACTTTTATTATTACCCCGATGAATCGTTCCCCTTTTTAAAGGGGCATAGCAGAGGATTTTATTTAAAACCATTTTTGCAGGCTTTAAACGATTATCTTCAACGCCGCCGGCAGAATACGGATGCGCGCCGGGACATCTCCCAGCAGCTCGCCGTCGGCCTGAAGCGGCATTTTGTGCCTGGAGCTGATTTCTATTTCCTTCGCCCGTTTCATCGTTACCTTGGGGTGGGTCAGGTGGGTGCCTTTGTAGACGCGCGGCAGCGATACTAAAAGGTCGGGCTTGCTGACATTGCCGATTATCATCACGTCGAAGAGTCCGTCCGCTATATCCGCGTCGGGCGCGGTAAACATACCCCCGCCCCCGTACCGCCCGTTGTTCATAATTACCGTGCAGACCCTTTTTTCCGTTGCCTCGCCGTCCAGTTTTAAGGTAATATCTTTATTCTTGTAAGTGGCTATCGTGGTCAGCGCTCCCATCAGGTAAGAGGGCAAAGCCCCCAGCGATTTGAATTGCTGGGTCGTCCGCCGCACGATTTCCGCATCGAAGCCGCTACCCGCGAAGTTCACAAAAAGCCGCTCCGCCGTGCCGCCGTTCTTCCGGTAGGCCACCATGCCCAGGTCTACGGCGCGTATCTTTGGCTTGAGGAAACATTTACAGGCGTCCTTATATCCCCGCGGCACGCCGATGGTGCGGATATAATCGCTGCCCGTTCCGGTGCTGACGATGCCCAGCAGAGCGTCATCGAGACAGCCGGAATTATATAAACCGTTGACGATTTCATGTATCGTGCCGTCGCCGCCCACGGCTACCACCATTTCATAACCCTGCTTGGCGGCTTCACGGGCAAGCTCGATGGCGTGTCCCGGCGCTTCGGTAATATCATGCTCGAAGCGTAAACCGTGACCCTTGAACAGGCTCATGATTTCCGGCCACAACCGGCCTGATTTGCCCGCTCCGGCCGCCGGATTAACGATGACTTTAGCGAATGTTGTCGAGTTCAAATAAAAACCCTCGATTTGAGAGTGCTAGCTAACTGATATCTACTTGTCCAGAGTATACCATAAATCAGGTAAAACAACATAAATCCGGCGTTAAATAATCGTTATGTTTTCATAAAGAGAGGAAATAATACCAATGTCAAATACTCCACCCCCCTCTCCTCTATTGGTACTTATTTGCAGTATTACGCCTGCGTCAGCTCCACTCCCCCGCATCCGCCCACACCCGCGCCATTTCCCGCGCCAGGAGTTTGTGCTCCCCTTTTTTCATTTCCGGGTCTACCCGGAAAAGCTTGACGGCCTCGTTCCTGGCCAGCTCCAGAATCGCTACGTCGGAAATCCTGGCCATCCGCAAGTCCGGCAGGCCGCTTTGCCTTGTCCCGAAGAATTCGCCCGGGCCGCGCATTTTAAGGTCTTCTTCCGCCAGCTTGAAGCCGTCCTGGGTGTTTTCTATTATGTCAAGCCGCTGGCGGCCCACTTCGGAAGGGTTTTCCGCCATCAGCATGCAGTAGCTCTGCTCCTTGCCGCGCCCCACCCTGCCCCGGAACTGGTGCAGCTGGGAAAGCCCGAAGCGGTCGGCGCTCTCTATCAGCATCACCGTGGCGTTGGGGATATCGATGCCCACCTCGATGACCGGCGTGGCCACCAGGATATTCAGTCTGCCGGCGCGGAACTCCTCCATCACCGCGTCCTTCTCCACCGCTGACATTCTGCCGTGCAATAAACCCATCTTGAGGTCGGGGAAGACCTCATGGGAAAGCCGCTCGTATTCCGCCACCGCCGCCTGCGCGGTAATCGCCTCGGATTCTTCGACCAGCGGACAGAGGATAAAAGCCTGTCGGCCTTCCCCTACCTGCTTGCGCACGAAGTTATAGGCGCTTTCCCGCTGTTCCGGCTTCAGCCACTTGGTTTTGACCGCTTGGCGGCCCGGCGGCAGCTCGCTAATCACGGAAAGGTCGAGGTCGCCGTAGAGCGTCAGCGCCAGCGTGCGCGGAATCGGCGTGGCCGTCATCACCAGCATGTGCGGGTTGAACCCTTTTTCTCTTAAAGCCCCCCGCTGCTCCACCCCGAACCGGTGCTGCTCGTCCACCACCGCCAGTCCGAGCCTGGAAAATTCCAGCCCCTTCTGCACCAGGGCGTGCGTCCCGATGATGATATCGATTTCCCCGTCCTGTATCTGCTGCTGTAATTTCTTCTTGCCCGCCTGCTTGGTATCCCCTATCAGCAGCGCGATTGTTAGAGGCTTCGGCAAAAAGCCGGTATAGCTTTTGATATTGCCCTCCCCCTCCTCCTGTCCCAGCTTGCTTAACAGCTGGCAGAAAGTGCCGAAGTGCTGCTCCGCCAATATTTCCGTCGGCGCCATGAAAGCCCCCTGGAAGCCGTTGGCCACCGCCATCAGCAGCGCCGCCGTCGCCACCACCGTCTTGCCGCTGCCCACCTCGCCCTGGAGCAGCCGTATCATCGGCGTGGGCTTGTTCAAATCGCCCAGTATCTCTTTGAGCACTTTATCCTGCGCCGCCGTCAGGGTATAGGGGAGCGACCCCAAAAAGCGTTGCAGGACATCTTCTTTGATATCTAAAGCCGTGCCGGGCCGGCTCAACTGCCAGCGCCGCTTGCGGCTCATCACGCCCAGTTGCAATAAGAACAATTCGTCGAAGGCGAGCCGCACCCGCGCCCGGTCTTTGGCCGCTTCGCTATCCGGATAATGCGCCTGGCTGATGGCCTCCGGCAGCGCCAGTAGCTGGAGCCTGTTCCTTAATTCGTCCGGCAGGAAGTCGGTTAGCTGTCCCGCCCACCGGTCGATGAATTCCTTCATCAGCCGCCGGACCTGCCGCGGGTGTAAACCCTGCGTCAAAGGATATAGCGGCACCAGCCGCGCCGTGTGCACCCCGACATTATCGGTACCATCCACGATTTCCCATTCCGGCGACATCAGCTGGTGTTGCCCCCGGAATAAAGTAACCTTGCCGGAGAGCACTATTTGGGCGTTGGTGGGCAATTGCTTGGCGATGTAGGGCTGGTTGAACCAGAGTGCTCTTATATTGCCCGTCTCATCCCCCACGATGGCCTCCGTGCTGCGCCGTCCGCCGGGCCGGGCCTCGCCGGCCTGCCAGATGTTGGCGATGATGGTCTGTTCCTCCCCCTCTTTTAATTCCGCTATTTTCTTCAGCCTGGAATAATCGAGGTGGCGGTGGGGGAAGTAATAAAGCAGGTCGCGTACCGTTTTCACGCCCAGCTTTTCAAATTTTTTCGCCACCGCCGGCCCCACGCCTTTAACGTAGGTTACCGGTGTTTCCAGCCCCTCCCCGTTTTCCGCCGGGGCGGCTTTCTTTACCGGCGCTGTGGCTCTTTTCCTGACCGCGGGCGTTTTGGGCGGAGTAACAGGCTGCCTATCTTGATTTTCCAGATCTGCAAGCAACGCCGCAACATCGTTAGCCCAGTCCCGCCTCTTTTCGGGGGACATTAACGCGTAACTCACTTTAAAGAGTTTTTTGAATTTAGCGAGCAGGCGCGGGGTGGTCACCGATGCCGCGGTGGAGACCGACCAGTTATCAATGAATTTGTCCACCCCCCCGAAGACGGCGGTATCCGCATAGCCGCGCTGTTTCTCCAGGTTAAGAACCTTACGCAGAGATTCGGTGTTCATCATTTTTATTATCAGCGTCCCGCTTTTATCGCGGCTGCCAGTAACATTATGCCGCCTATAAAATACACGATTATCACCGCTGTATATAAGTAACGGTACAGCGTTTCCATTTCCAGGGTAAAGAAAAAAGCGAACGGCGAGACCACCCCGACACAGCTGCCGATGATAGGCCATTTCCAGGCAAGGCCCGTAACCGCCGCGGCTGCAGCCAGCGGCAAAACCACGAAGACCCAGAAATACTGCGAGCTGAACTCGATAGCTCCGGCGGTACCGGCAACCCAAAACCCGCTAAAAGCGAGCGCAACTGCGGCAAGGCTGACAAAAAAACCGGCGCGGTGCAGCTTCGTCATGCGTTTATTTTAGCATAAAACCGGCCAGCGCCGTAGGTTCCCGTAGGAACGGGTTTAAAACCCGCCCGTTACAGCGTAACCCACCAGTATTCGTCATTCCCGCCCAACCTGTCTCGTACCGCGATACGGTAGCGGGAATCCGGTATCTCCTCTCCCCTTGTGAGCCTTGTATCAAAAGTCATGCTGAAGAGCGAAGCGATGAAGAGAAAAGGTGGTTGCGGATTCTTCCCCCCGATTTGCATCGGGGGGAAAATGACCATAAAATAATACTTTTGATACACCCCCTTGTGGGAAAGGTAAGGGTGAGGGGTAAAGAAAGCCCGGTAGGGTGGGTGAAGCGCAGCGCAACCCACCACCCCAACCCATACCCCGATAGAATCGGGGTATCCAGTTATTGCCAGGGTAGATAGATTTAAAGGGGAACCCCGGTTATTTCAAATTACTAGATTCCGTTTTGCAGCGGTACGGTTAACCACTAATGATTGATGCAGGAAAATGCCATCGTTCCCCTCTCGTAAAGTCGTAGATTCCGCGCCGATTCGTAATCTCATGCGGCGTCCCGTATGAACAAAGTGAATCGGGATATGACCAAAGGGAATCGGAAGGGGGATGAAAGAGGATTTTACCCGCGACAAAACCCTATTCACATTTCCCCTCATCCCCCTTATACTGTAAACTTACCTTTCTTTCTTGTCATGCTGGAGCGCAGCAAAGCATATCACGCCAATGATAGCCTTTGTTAACCCCACCCTCTCCGTGGACGGAGAGGGAGCCGGAGGGTGAGGTTCTCCCCCTTTAACAAAGAGGGATTAAGGAAGATTTCCTACTGTACTTTAACAACATAGTATCACCTCTTCCGCTTTACCCCTCCCTCGATGGGTGTTGTATCAAAAATGTGCATACTATTGTCATTCTGGGCATATATGCCAACTGATGTTGTTTTTTAGCTTTGAGTTGAGCGTAAAATATAAAATGAAGAAAAAAACTATGTCCTTTCTGTTCAAAAATTCTCCGGAGAAATGGTCATGGTATTAAAGGAAAACAACGCTGGCTTTGCACTTCTTGCGGACGCTCTTTTAGTCGAAGGAGCCGAAGTAAAAAAATCGCTCATGCCAGAGAACAGGAATTGTTTAGGCTTTGGGTGGTTGAAGGTTATTCGGCCAGGCAGTTGGCGAATCAAAGCGGTGATAGTCCGAGAAAGTTGTATCGTATGGTAAACAGCTTGCTGGTACAAACACCTCCGCCACCAACTTTGACACTGGAACGATGCCGACATTTTATCTTTGATGGGACTTTCTTGCACCGCCCCCGTGGGCTTGTTGCTCTTATGGATGCCGAAACACACACGCTCGTAGCCGGTCAGTATGATATCCCGGAAAACTCTGAATCCAAACTGCGGGCATATTTTCAAGGCTTGAAACAGGCTGGACTGAACCCGCAAAGCTTTACGGTAGATGGTAATCCTACGGTGATGAAAGTACTTCGTTCTCTCTGGCCTCAAGTACTCATTCAACGCTGTTTGGTCCATATTCAACGGCAAGGCTTGTCCTGGTGCCGTACATCTCCCAGGACAGTCTACGGACGTTGGCTTAGAAATATCTTCCTTCAGATCCCCAAAATCCGTACGCCAGAAGACCGGGATGGGTTTCTTAAAGCTGTCAGCTATTGGGAAGCCAATTATGGCGCTCAGATCGGTGCTAAACGTGAGAAAGGGCATGTCTTCAGTGATATTAAACGGGCCCGTAGTATGCTGCTTCGTGCTTTGCCTGATATGTTTCATTACCTTGGTAATCCTCTTATCCCTATTTCCACCAATGGTTTAGAAGGCTATTTCTCCAGGCTTAAAGCCCATTACCGTCAGCATCGTGGGGTGAGAAAGGAAAAACAACCAAATTACTTCAATTGGTATTTCCATTTTGTACCCAAATAACAACACTTTTTTGGCATATATGCCCATTCTGACCCCGATGCAAATCGGGGGAAGAATCCGTAGCTACTTCGCCGGGCGCGGATTCTTCGTCGTTTCACTCCTCCAGAATGACTAGATCTGAATAGCGTCGTGTATGGAAAGAGTATTAAGATTAGTGTATATATCGCTTGTCGCCGTATA
>DAOUGB010000024.1:0-6857 GCA_034429595.1 Dehalococcoidales bacterium | reverse complement strand
TCCACCTCATCCGCCGCTGCCGCATATGCCTTGCGGTCCGTAATATCCAGTTTGATAGCGTGAACCGGCGCTTTTTTCTCCTTAAAATAGGCCATCGCCTCATCCAGATGGTCCTGGCGGATATCCGCGATGACTACCTTGCAGCCGGCTTCCGAGAATACCTTGGCCTGGCCGAACCCGGCGCCGGAAGCCCCCCCGGTAATAAAAGCAATCTTTCCCGCAAAATCTTTCATGATATCCTCCTTTACAGTTGGTAAACAGGGTAATATAAACGATAACATATTTCAAACTAATACAAACCTACGGAACAATCACGCAGCCAGGCCCCCATTGACACCCCCCGACATCTCCCATACACTGTAATTGGGCCAAGTAAACCGGGCGACCGCTCCGGCGAAAGCCGGGGAGGAAAGTCCGAGCTCCACCGGGCAGGATGCTGGATAACGTCCAGGAGGGGCAACCCTACGGAAAGTGCCACAGAAACATACCGCCCCTCCCGATTTCATCGGGGGGAGCAAGGGTGAAATGGCGAGGTAAGAGCTCACCAGCTCCGGTGCGAACCGGAGGCTGTGCAAACCCCATCCGGAGCAAGACCAAATAGAGGGACGCCAAGGCGCCCGGCCAGTCCCCGGGTTGGTCGCTTGACTCTTCCGGCAACGGAAGAGCTAGATAGATGGTCGCCGTCCCGATTGTATCGGGACACAGAACTCGGCTTACAGGTTTACTCGGCCCTGAAATCAAGATAAAATGGAATAGAAGAGGGGGATTCATAAAGGATTTACTTGAGAAAAGGAATCTGGTATACTTGCCATATTCACATGCCGGCAAGAGAAATCTAAGATGGATATAAAACTGGACTATCATTCTTCAACCCCAATCTACCAGCAAATAGCGGAGCAGCTAAGGCAGCTAATCGCTACAGAACAAATCAAGCCGGGGGAACGCCTGCCTTCCATCCGGCAGCTTTCCCAATCGCTCAACATCAATCCCAACACCGTATGCCGGGCTTACCTCGAGCTGGAACAGGAGAAAATCCTGATTTCCCGGCGGGGCGGCGGCACCAGCGTGAAAACCCAGGATGTCGCCACCGATGTGCGGTCGAACCGGCAGAAAAAGCTGCTGGAAAACATGAACGACGATATCGTGAAGTCGTTGAGCCAGGGCTACAAACCCGAAGAACTCGAAGCGGCTTTTTACTTGAGCCTGGAGCGGTGGCGCGAGGAAAGACAGGCCGAGGTCAAGGAACCCGAGGAGATTGCCACGCCGAAGAAGAAAAATACCATCCGCATCGTCGGCAGCCACGACCTGGCGCTGAATATCCTGCTCGATTTACTCCGCCAGCGCGTTAAAGGCCTGCAGACGGACGTGACGCACGCCGGCAGCCTGGGAGGGCTAATTGCTTTGCAGGAAGAAAGCGCCGACCTCGCCGGCACGCACCTGCTGGATGAGGAAACGGGGGAATACAACTACCCGTACGTCAAAAGAATTCTGCCGGGCCAGGAGATAGCCATCGTCAATCTTTCTTTCCGTATTCAGGGCCTGATGTTCGTGAAAGGCAACCCCAAGCAAATCAAAGGGCTGGAAGACCTGAAGCGGCCGGACATTACTTTCGTGAACCGCCAGCCGGGTTCCGGCACGCGGGTATTACTCGACCTCCAGCTGAAAAAACAGGGCATATCGCCCTTCGACATCAAGGGGTATGAGACTGAATTCAATACGCATTTAGCGGTAGCTTCGTACATCGCCCGCGGCAGCGCCGACGTCGGTCTGGGCATCGAGGCATCCGCCACCAGCTGCGGACTGGATTTTATGCCGATGTTCCGGGAGCGCTACGACATCGTGATGCCGCTGGCGAATTACAAGAGCAAACGCCTGGCGCCGATGCTGGAAATAATCAAGAGCGAAGAATTCAAGAAGATAGTGAACGGGGTAGGGGGCTACGATACTTCGCAGACCGGCACTACCACGTTTTACTCTTAAAAAGTCACCGGGCGGGGTTTTCAGAATAATCCGGAGATGATTGTCCCCAGGCGGACGCCGAGCCGTTTTTCCATCTCTAATTTTACTTCCCGGGCTACCTTGAGCCGTCCGGCAATGGCTGTTTCAATCTCCGGCGTCACGGCGAACCGCTGGCGGGAAGAACGGTAGCGCTCTTCAAGCGAGACCGGCCTTTCCCCCTCGATGAGTTTATCCGCGATATAGACTATCTTGGCTTCCAGAGACAGGCTGGTATTCCCTCCGGCCAAATCGGAATGCACCGCTACGATGTTCCCCACCTCCCCGAACCCCATTTCCCGCAGCAGCTCACCCCCGGCGATATCATGTTTCTTTTGGCCCTTGCCGATATCATGCAGCATGGCGGCGGCATAGACCAGACTGATATCGGCGGTAACGCCGGCCATGGTGAATGCCCGGCATATTTCCGCCGCCGCCTCGGTAACCCGCTGGCAGTGTTTGATTCTGTCCGGCGCAACACGGCAGATGGTATTCAGTATTTCCCCGCACTCTTCATCCGTAGGTATTTCCGGACGACGGCTGCGCTCCTTGAGTATCTCGTAGTCCTCCGCGGTATCTACATCCAGGAGGATATTACTATCGGCCACCGGCACTTCCAAGGCCAAATCCTCATGTGACTCAAGGAAAGCTTTAAGCCCGCCGTCTTTATCCCATACCAGAATACCGGGAATAAGCGCGGCGGGAATCAGCGTGGGGTGCCCCCTTTTCCCGGCAAAGGCGGGGTAAATAATGTTTTCCGGGCGTTCAGCGGCTACGGCCAGCAGTTTTTTAACGGTGGCCGGTTTGACCAGCGGTATGTCCACCGGGTTGATAAAAAAAGAACGGTATCCCGAATTTAAAACGCGCACCCCGGCCTGCACCGAAGTGAACATGCCTTTTTCATAATCCGGGTTGTGGACAATATTTATATCGCGGTTTTTAATGCCCGCCGCGATATCTTCACGGCGGTAGCCGGTAACCAGAAAAACATCCGTCCCGGCATCGCAAAAAGCGGCGATAGCATGGTCGGCTACGGTGGCTTCACCCAGGGGGAGGAGGGGCTTAAACTGTTCCATGCGGCTGGAGAGCCCCCCGGCCAGAACAACAGCCGCGTACGGATGGGTTTTCATGACTGGGAATTGCTCCTTACTTGAATTAGTTCCGCCACGATGCTGACGGCAATCTCTTCCGGCGTTTCCCCGCCGATAGCGATGCCGATGGGCGAGTGAACAAAGTCCAGCTGCTGCTGCCGCACGCCTTCCGCCAGCAGGGCTTCATAGATGGCGGCCCGCTTGCGCTTGCTGCTAATCATGCCGATATAGCCGGCGGAGGTTTTGAGCGCCTGTTCCAGCACCACCCTATCGTACTGGTGGCCGCGGGTAACGATAACGATAAAGGAATCGTTATCTATTTCCAGCCCTTCAAGGGCACGATTGAAATCTTCGACGACGATGACATCGGCGGCTTCCGGGAAACGTTCCGCGTTGGCGAATTCCGCGCGGTCGTCAAAGACAACGACACGGAAACCCACCAGCGCCGCCAAATGCGCCGTAGGCACCGCCACGTGCCCCGCCCCGAAGCAGTAGAGCGTCTTTTGCCGCCGCAGGCGGTCGACCATGACCCGGGTATCATCGAGGGGCAAAACGGCGGTGGCGGAAATATTGTGCAGTTCCGGCTTGAGCTTTTCAACATCCTCCGCCGATAGCGAAGTATTGCCGGCAACGCTGCCATCGTTGCGGAGAACGGCGTGGCCGAGGACCCGCAGGGTATCTTTATCGCCTTGCAAATGCGTCAAGATGTAGAAATCTTTGCCACGCTGTACGGCATCATACCACTGCCGGGAAAATTCCCGGTTTTCTCCGGCGGGCGATATATAATCCAGCAGGGTTTCAGCTTTGCCGCCGCAAATCATGCCGGGCGCGGCGGCGTCCTTGCCGGTAAGCTCGTGGTACAGGATTTTAGATTTACCCGACGGCATAATCTCTTTAGATTCTTTGATGGCATTAGCTTCTATCAGGCTGCCGCCGATAGTGCCGTAAGATTTGCCGTTGGCGCTCACTACCATCTTGGTGCCGCTATGGCGGGGCGCCGACCCTTCCATGCTCATAACAGATATCAGAACGACCGGCAGACCAGCTTCCAGCTGCTCGCTGACGGTTTTCGCCAAAAATTCATTCTCGTTCATGTAAAAATCTCCGGTGAATGCCGCACCTGACGCGAATGTGGCCGCTAACTTTTAGAACAGGGCTAAAAAAACCGAACCGGCAAGCCTCCCGGAAAGAAGGCCTGCCGATTCTTTAACGTTTAACTTATTTTTTTACTTTCATCGCCGCCTTGACTTTATCCGGGGTGGCGGGGAGATCGTAAATCCTGGCGCCGCAGGCGTTATAGATAGCGTTGGTGACCGCCGGGGCGGTGGAGACCATCGTCATTTCCCCGATGCCGGTGGAGCCCAGCGTGCCGTTTTTGCGCGGTGTTTCACGTTTGATGAACTCAACTTCCGCGGCTTCATTGATGGTGGGGAACTTGAAGGTTATCCAGTCCTTGGTCTTGCCGAGGACGAACTCTTCCCGCAACGCGTAGCCGATGCCCTGGTCCATGCCGCCTTCGAGCTGGCCTTCCAGGTTCTGCGGGTGGATGATGGGGCCGGCGTCCACGGCGGTGGTCATCTTAAGGACTTTGACATCGCCGGTTTCCGTGTTGACTTCAATTTCCGCCATCTGGATGTTGTGCACCTGGGAATCAAAGGAGTCGCTCTGGCCGTTGGCATCGAACACTTCTTTGCCGGAGATTATCTTGATGCCTTCATAACGGGTGGGCTTGCCGGCCTTCTTCAGCGCGGCGTAGGTCTTGCCGCCAGCTTCTTTCATGGCTTTGGCCAGCTGTTCCGCCGCGTTAACCATAGCGCCGCCGCCCATATAGGTCTGGCGGCTGCCGGCGGAAGGCCCGGCGGCCACGGTCTTGTTGGTATCACGGGTCCAAAGACGTATTCTCTCCAGCGGGATACCCAGGACTTGAGCCGCCAGCTGCGAAAGCATCGAATCGTTGCCTTCTCCGGGGTCGGCGATAGCGGCATAGATAGTAACCGTATCATCCGGGTTGATTTCAATAGCATTATCGGCGCGGTCACCAGCTTCGGCAATACCGAAGGACATACAGGCGATACCCACGCCGCGTTTTATCTTGCCGCCCTTTTTATTGAACGCCGCGGCGTCTTTCCTGGCGCGCTCGTAATGCGGTTTGATATCGTCGCAGAGTTCCGGGAAAGTCGTCTGGTCAATAGGCGCGCCGGTAGAGCGCGGCTGGCCGACCTTCAGGGCGTTCATCTTGCGGTATTCCAGCGGGTCAATGCCGTACTTTTCCGCCAGCATATCCATTAACGACTCCAGGGCGAACATGACCTGGGGCGGCCCGGCGCCACGGGCGGCGCCGCCGCTGCCGTTATTGGTATAGACCAGCTTGACATTAGCTTTGACGTTAGGGATATAGTAAGCGCCGTTCAACATATGCAGGGCGCGCCCCGGCATAACGGGGCCGAGCAGGAAGTAAGCGCCCTTGTTCATAATGAAATCGTTGTAGTAAGCGGTGATGTTGCCTTTGGCATCGGCGGCCAGTTTTGTTTTCATCGTGAAGGGGTGCCGCTTGGAGGTGATGAGGAAGGACTCCGCCAGGGTGGGGATATAGCGGATGGGTTTCTTAAAGTGCATGGCGGCGGCGGCGGCAATGCCTTCCGAAGAAATCGAGGCTTTGATGCCGAACTGCCCGCCGGAGTAAGGCTCGATGTAGCGGATTTTCTCCGCGCCGACCGCTTCCTTGATGATAGCGGCGTGCGCGTGAATCATGATGCTCCGCCCGATAACCACCAGCTCATCGCCATCGAGATAAGCGACACAGGTCTCCGGCTCCAGAGCCGCCTGATGGTTCATCTGGGTGGAGAAATCGCCTTCGACGACGTATTTAGCCGATTTGAGGGCTTTATCAGCGTCGCCCATGATCTGCGGCTGCTGGTAGCAGAGGTTGGGGGAATGCGGGTGAATCTGCACCGCGCCCGGCGCCATCGCTTCTTCCGGCGTCTTCATGACCGGCAGTTTTTCATAGGTTACTTTAACGGCGGCGGCAGCAGCCCGGGCGTGTTCCCGCGTATCCGCCGCGACAATAGCTATCGGGTCGCCGTAAATCCTGACCTTATCTTCGCATAATACCGGCTGGTCCGGAGCGATGACGCGGAGGCGGTTGGAGCCTTTGATGTCATCCGCCGTCATCACACCCACGACGCCCGGCATCTTCCTGGCGGCGGCAGCATCGATATTTTTAATGATGGCGTGGAACTCGGTGCTTAGCACCGGCGAGATTTCCAGCATGCCGTCCATCTTGATATCGCCGCCGAACTTGGCAACGCCGCAGGCCTTGATGTAAGCAGAAGGCCGCGGATGGTTCTGGCCAATCATCTTGTTCTTGTTTATCTTGGCCTTTTCTTTGGCCGGCGTGGTCTCTTTACGCAGGAACTTACCCGCCAGCTTAACGGCATCGATGATTTTTACGTAGCCGGTACAGCGGCAGAGGTTGCGCGCCAGCGCTTTCTTAATGGCCGCGTTATCCGGGTTGGGATTCTGGTCCAGCAGGGCTTTAGCAGCCATAATCATGCCCGGCGTGCAGAATCCGCACTGGATAGCCCCAGCCAGCACGAACGCTTCCTGGATGAGGTGGGGATTTTCCGGCGTGCCCAGCCCTTCTACCGTGATAACGTCCGCGCCATCAAGATCAACCACTTTCTTGAGGCAGGAACGCACCGCTTTGCCATCGACAATGACGGTACAGGCACCGCACTGCCCTTTGCGGTCGCACGATTGTTTGGTGCCGGT
>DAOUGB010000023.1:0-60075 GCA_034429595.1 Dehalococcoidales bacterium | reverse complement strand
ATTCAAAAGCAAACCGCATACTCTAGCCATGCTTGGAGGCAAGCAGTAAGGATGCATGCCCGATTTTCTGGATGAGCATCCCGATTGTATCGGGAAAGTCACGAGTTCGAATCTCGTACGCTCTACCAAGTCAATTCAGGTAATAAGGTTACCTTTATTTTTTAGAAACATATTAGTTCTTCAGTGTGTATGTAATGTTAATACCGAACCATTCGTGATTCGAGTCTTTTCACCTCCATTTAGTTCAAACAACCCTTCCTGCGTTATCAACAGGTAGAACTACTACGCCGGTTTTCCTGCTATACCGCCGAACCGTTATCTAATCCTCTCATGGGTAATGACATGTGCTTGACAACTATATCATAGCGTGATATAATACGACGTGATATAAAAAGAGGTTAAAATGAATCAGGATAGCAATCTGGAGAAAGCTCGAAAAAGATATATTCCAATGAGTGAAACGATGTTTTATATTCTTCTATCGTTACAACAAGAACGCCATGGCTATGCCATTATGCAGCACGTAAAAGAACTGACGAAAGGACGCATCATTCTCGGAGCAGGAACAATATATTCAAGCCTTGGAAAACTCGAAAGCGATGGACTGATAGGGAGTATCCGTGAAGAAGAAAGACGGAAAATATATGCCATCACACCATCGGGCAGTAAGATACTGCATGAAGAGTTCACGCGGATCACCGAGCTTTATAACAACATTAAGGAGTGATCATGGTTAATAGAAAGATTGTTTTCTTTTCGGCATTTCGCTACTTGTTGCCGGCTGATTATGAAAATTGGCTGGAACGGATGGCGGCAGAAGGGTGGCACATTAATCGTTTTAGACAGTGGAGTTCAATAATTTTAACCTTTAAAAGAGGTAACCCGAAACGGTATCGTTATGTCTACGATCTCCAAGTCTCGCCACGTAAAGAATACATACCAACGTATGAGCAATTTGGTTGGGAATACCTTGGCCGCATGGCAAGCGCTCATTTCTGGCGTATGGAATATGAAGGTGAACGGCCAGAAGCGTTTAGCGACCAAGAAAGTGTAGTGAGACGTAATAGACGTACAATTGCCGCAGTCTCCGTTTCTTTTATAATATTTCTGATAACTGTCTTGACCATCGGCATTTTGCTTTTATTTTTTACTGACGCGTTATCCAATACGGACCGAACACAGCTAATTATTGCTGAAGGATTTTTCGGGGTGATCATGATAATGCTCGGAGTGGTCATGTTATTCCTTAGGAAAAATGAGCTGCGCTGAATTAATCCAGTAATCAAAAGATATCAGCAATTGTTGTAATCCTGGTACCAACTCCTTTTTCTCGAAGAAAAGTTCGGAATGCTTCCAATGCGGCCTATCAACATTCCCGCGTTCGCGCAGCTGAACCCTTCAAAATTCACCCCGCGCCACAATTGATTCATTTAGTGTTCGGAAAATCCGAAAATTATAGCTGAATTAACATCGTATGCGGTTTTGTAGATGATGCACGAAACTATTTACCAGGTGCGGTCTTTTTCCCCGGTCTGGCGATTATGGCGGTGGTGTTTGCCTTTAACCTAACCTGGCGGGGGACGGCTTGAGAGACGCCCTCGCCCCCGGATTAAGAGGCTTGCTCTAAGGTAATGGCGGCATCGGCCTGATAGGCAGGATGCCGGTAGAAATAGTCTTTTTCTACCAGCTGTGTCCCGATAGCTTTATTGGGGCAGCTATTATAGCAGGCGATACAGTTTTCGCAGTGGTGCAGCCAGACCGGTTTGCCCTGGATAAGCACGATGTTTTTTACCGGGCACACTTTGGCGCACCGCCCGCACCCCTGGCAATCATCACTGACGCTGAAGGTCTTGTCCAGCCGGTAAATAAGCGCCGTTCTGGACTCTTGCTCATTCCCTTCGGCCAGCTTTGCCAGGTGTTTCTGGTAGGCCGGCTTTAAAAACCAGTACAGCGGACTTTGCAGAATATCCGCAATCCAATCAGACGAATAAAAACCGGATTTTCTTTCGTTGGTATTGCTGCAGATTAACCGGACCATAGCATCAGCTTTAGCGTAAAGCTTATCTGGTTTTTCTTTGGCTTTATTGAAACTATTCTGCGGCATGTGGATGCCGTAAACGGCGGCAGCCTTACCGTTGTTTTTCCGCAGCAGAGATTTTATCGTTCTTACAGCCCCGCCCTTGCCGCCGCCGTAGTTACAGACCAGGAAGATATATTTGGATGCAAGCTGGTCTAATCTCAAGGCGAATTGTTGCATTATATTAGGAAGATTGCCGTAATAAACCGGGAAAACGATACCGATACAATCGGCATCACTAACAATATCTTCCTGCCCGATGACGGAAGCGATGGGGATGAGCTGACCGGATAATCCTTCCGCGATGCCTTTAGCGATATAGTACGAATTGCCCGTATCTGAAAAATAGTAAATGCCTGCCGACATTCTTTGAACCTCCGAATCCTGTTTATTGCTGGATTTATTGTTCGGCGTGGGAGGCCGTAGCGTTTTATTTTTTGCCGGGTTGGGGCGGCGGCATCAAAGGCGGGCCGGAAGTAGGCCGGGAGGCCAGCCATCGGCCAACCGTTTCCAGTATGGGTAGCTTAATATCGATGTTCTGGCGGCGCACGTTAATCATATCCACCACGTCAAAGCCGCAGGTCTGTAAAACGCGTTCCAGGCTCAAGCTGCAGTTGGCGGTGCCGTTGCCGCTGCCGCCGGCATAGCACACGCCGATGGCGGGCGTGCCGCCGGACATCCCGAAACCGGCAGGCGGTGCCTGGCCCGGCTTAAAAAGCGTCCGCCGGAAGCGGTCGAGGAAAGCCCGCATGCTTTCCGATAAATCGCCGAAGTAGACCGGATTGGCGAAGACCAGCGCATCCGCGGCTTGCACTTTGGCCGATAACACCGGCAAATCGTCATCGATAACGCAGCGGCCTTCCTTGCGGCAGAGTCCCCAGCCGTCGGGGTCGCACTGGCGGCAGCGCTCCAGGTTCAGCTCGGTCAGGAAAATGACCTCCGCTTCCGCTCTGGCGGCGGCGATGCCCTTTTGTATGGCTTTGATACAGCGGGCGGTCTGCCCTTCGCGGTTTTTACTGCCTGATAAAATAAGTATTTTCATCTGGCGCCTCCCGGGTGAAAAGTCCGTATTAAGGATTATCGTTTTTGGCCGGTGATGTCAAGTTTTTCCAGCACCAGTACACTATAGCCCCGCCGCCGCTCCCGCGATTTGATGATTAAATCCGCTCCGGACTCTACGTAAGTAACCAGGCGGGTCACCGGCGTGGAACCGCCGGAAATCATGATTAGCCCTCTGGGGGCAAGCAGTTCCGCCGCGCGGTCGAGCGTTAACCGGGTAGCGTCTTTATTTTCTTCCCGCAGCACCCCGGCCGCGAGATCGATTTTGCTTTTGTTTTCCATGTCCAGCCCGACCTGATGGAGGGTGCGGATGTTTTCCGGCGGGCAGCCGTTCCGCACGAGATTCAATGCGGAATACCGTAGGGCCAGCAAATCTCTATCCGCTAAAATGACGGACGGGGGGCGGAGGAACCGCCAGAGAGCGACCGGCACATGGCCCTGGCCGGGATTAAGCACAACCGCCCCGTGAATCTCTTTATTTTTAAGGCCTTCCAGGTTATTGATTAGCAGTTCGGTAGCGTAGCTTAAAGAATCGAATTCCGGCAGGCCGTAGGCGGTCTGCATGGCATATTCCAGCTTATCGAGCGGCATTTTAACGTCTTGCCGGTGGTAGACGCCGCGTTCCAGGGCGGTAGCGGCGGGTCTGGGTGGTTTATCGCCGGTAAAGCGGTAGTGGAAAACAGCATGGCCGGAGCGGGCGCGCCGTAAAACTATCTCCGCGCCGGGGGTATCCGCCAGGATTTTAGCCGCGGCTGCCTCCAGCGGGGCGACCACGACGACGGCCGCGATGCCGCCGGGCGTTAGATGATATTGCGCCTCCCGCAAAAGATGGGCGATGACCGGTTCACCGGCTTTACCGGGGATGTTGGCGGCTATAAGGTCGAAATCGGTACGCGTTACGTCGTCATAGCCGAGGCTGCCGTAGATTGCCGCGCCGGCCAGCCCGTTAAGCGCGGCGTTCTGCCGGGCGTAGTCCACCGCTAAAGCATCGCGGTCGGTGAGGTGGACGGCGCAAGCGGGGTAAAGGCCCTTGAGCGTCAGCCCCAGCGGGCCGTAGCCGCAGCCGATGTCCAGTAGGCGCTGCGGGGCGGGGTAGCCGGCTTCCGCGATCGTGCGCAGCAGAAAACGCGTGCCGGTATCGATATCGTGAGCGCTGAAAAGCTCCTGGGACGTGCGGAACCGGAGCTCGTGTTTCCAGGCGCGGAAAGTCACCGTTTTATGGAAATAAGCGTCTGTATCCATCGGTCTATTATACCCGTAAAAGCTCAACTCTCAAAGCTGCCCCTCGCTAAGGGCAGGCAACTTAAAAGCAGATTGTTGCAGAGATAAACCTTGATTGATTTTTATTTGTCGGCGCTTTTACGATTTTAGTATCAATCTTCGTGTATTAATATATAGCACTATTTCAGGTTACACCAACAGCACAAGCGTTCCTCCGACGATGAGAACCAGCCCCGCGAATGACTTTTTTGTTAATTTCTCTTTTAAAAAGAAAAATGAAAAAGCAACGGTAAAGGCAATGCTAAGCTTATCAATAGGCACAACAATGCTGGCCGGGCCGCTCTGCAGCGCCCGGTAAAAACACAACCACGATGCCCCGGTTGCTATTCCGGATAAACAGATGTATATCCAGCTTTTTCTATCGATATGCCTTATTTCACCCTGTTTCTTTGCGATATATACCATCAGCCAGGCCATAAGCAAAACCACAACTGTCCGTATTGCTGTTCCCAGATTAGATTCCACATGCTGAATTCCTACCTTGGCTAAAATGGAGGTGAGGCTGGCAAAGACAGCCGAAAGAATCGCGTAGATGAGCCATTGCGAGCCGCCGGCTATCCTGCCGCCGGTACGCTTATGGTAAGTCATAAGGTACGTACCAATAGCAATAGTGATAATTCCGGTAATTTTACTCGCGGTGACAGCTTCACTAAAGAAGATGATTGCCAGAATCATCGTTAAAACGACGCTGGATCTATCAATCGGCGCCACCTTATTTACAGCCCCAAGCTGCAGGGCTTTGAAATAGCACAGCCAGGACGCGCCGGTCGCGATGCCGGACAGCACAAGGAATATTAAGGTTTTGCCGTCGATATCACCAATCGTGTCTTGCGAACCCACGATAAAAACCATGAGAGAAGCGAAAATCAGAACAACGACGGTACGAATTGCGGTAGCCAGGTTGGAATCAACATTTTTAATACCTGATTTGGCCAAAATGGCGGTCACACCCGCGAATATCGCTGAACCGAACGCAAATACAATCCACATTGATAGCTCCTGGATTCAGGCTGCCGAACACCCATGCCATATTTCACTATTTCTCCGCTCTATTCGCGGTTTCATAGTTGGAATCAAGTATATTATACGCATAACGATATATCGGATAACAAACTGCGTGAATTCCTGGTAATACCCCGCACCCCGCACTTTTTATTAAAGAGCGCAGCGGCCTCTCCGCCTGCCTCGCTCTCCGTTTGCAGAAAGGGAGGTGAATTGAAAGGGGGTGAAGTATAGCCATGAAAACGGGAACAAAAACGTGCGGCGATAGAATTAACTTAAGAAAAACCGCGTGATCAGATAACCGATGAGGGAGAGGAGGGTGATGGGGGGCAAAGCGGGCATCGGCTTGCCCTTGAGCCAGAAGGACTGGATGAGGAAAGCGCCCATAATGCCGATGAGAGCGCAAAAGCCGACGAGCAGCGCGCCGTTAAGGTCGTACTCAAAGAAAACGGACACCGTCAGCATTAACGGAAAACCAATGTCCCCGCCGCCGAGAATCGTGTGCTCGCGTTTGGCGGCCTCCTCTTGCTTAAGGTCGCTGAACTGCACGGCTTTAATGTCCAAACCCGTATCGCGTATCTTCTTGGGGAAGATGAAGGCGGGGAGCGAAGTGGACTCCGAGAGTTTATCCGCCATCCAGACCATGAAGCCGAAGCGCACGGCGAGAACGTCATAGACGGAGATAACCAGCATGAAAATCATGAAAGTCAGGGGAGAGAGAAGAAAGCCGAATATCGAGGCGGCGGCGGATAAAGCAATCAGCAGCAGGAGGTCGTGCAGCCATATCCTGGCAAAAAACAGCCAGGCCAGGCCGGCGATGATGGCCAGAGGGTAAGAGACGGCCTCCGGAAAATTAAAATAAGTAACAACGAGGATGCCCCAGGCAAACATCAGGGCAAAGATGGCGCGGAAAACATATTTCAGGAATTTTAAAGGTATGACGAACAGGACGACGGCGATGATAATGACCGCGATGAAAAAGTAGGTCAGTATCAGCCACAGCGGGGTGGTCTGGTAGGGCACGCCGCCGCCTTCCATGGCCGGCTGATTATAGTGCGCCACGAAGAGGGCCAGCGCCAGCCCGGCGATAAAGACCAGGGCGCTCCAGAGATAAGGGCCGATTCTTATTTTCATTTGGTAATTCGGATGTGCTGCTTTCAATATTATATGATTGCGGGTATTTATACAATAGATATATTTTACCAGACGGTTTTTGACCTCATTATTAGTTTAAGCCAACCGTGGCGCTTGCCGCGCCCCCTTTCCTTGGCGGGGCCTTGTAGCAAAAGTCATGCTGAAGAGCGAAGCGATGAAGAATCCGTACCTGAAAAGGCGGATACGGATTTTTCCCCCGATTTGCATCGGGGGTCAAAATGACCATAAAATAATACTTTTGATACAAAACCTCTTGGCGGCAAAGGGGATGGACTTTCCGTAATAAATAGTGTAAAATGAACTTTCTTTGCGTACGCGAACCAACCGTAGTATAATATATCACGTTATATCGGGATAGCATTTACTGGTCAGGCAGTTTTTCATGAATGTCATTCTAAGATTGCTGTCGTTTGTGCGGCAGTATTGGTACATGCTTACCCTCGCTTTCGTCTGCCTGGTTATCGGCACGGCGTTCGGGATACTGATACCCAATTTGCTGGGTGACGGCATCGATGCGGCGTTGAGCGGCGGGAACAGCTTTCTCTTTTTTCACGCGGGAAACGCCCGCACGCTGGTCTGGTGGGTGGCGGGGATTATCATTATCGCCAGCATTTTAAGGGGCTTCGCCGGGTACGGGCAGCGTTTCTTTAACGAGGTAGTGGCGCAAAAGACTTCCTATTTTATCAGGAACGCCATTTACGAGCGCATCCAGCGGTTAAGCTTCGCTTTCCACGACCGCTCCCAGACCGGGCAGCTGATGTCCCGCGCCACGGTAGATGTGGAAGCCATCCGCATGTTCTTCGCCATGGGTCTGCTCGGCATGCTGCAGGTAATCCTCATGGTCGTCGCCATAGCCGCCATGCTGCTGGCGATGAACTGGCAGCTGGCCCTTTTCACCCTCGTTTTCGTGATACCGGTCGCCTGGCTGGCCATCAGCTTCGGCCGGCAAATCCGCCCCATCTGGTTGAAAGTCCAGGCGCTGATGGGCTTCATGGGCACCACGCTGGAAGAAAGCCTGGCGGGCATCGGGGTGGTCAAAGCGTTTTCCCATGAGAAAGAAGACAGCCGTAAATTCGCCGTCCAGGCGCAAAACCTCTCCGACGAGCAGGTGCACGCCGCCAAATTGATGGCCGTCAATTCACCCACCATGGCGCTGCTGTTTACCATCCCCACGGCCATCATCTTATGGTATGGCGGCCACCAGGTGGTAAACGGCAGCATGACCATCGGTGAAGTAACCCAGTTTATCTTATATATAGGTATGCTGGTGATGCCCGTGCGCCGGCTGGGGATGCTGGTCAACCTTTACTCCCGCACGATTTCCGCCGGGCAGCGCATCCTGGAAATCCTGGACACCAAGTCAGAGGTTTCCGAAAAGCCGGGCGCTATCGAGCTGGGCAGGGTGAAGGGGCAGGTGTCCTTTAAGAATGTCAGCTTCAGCTATAACAACATCGGGCCGGCGTTAAAGGATGTCAGCTTCGATGTCCAGCCGGGGCAGCTCGTGGCGCTGTTAGGGCGTTCCGGCAGCGGCAAGAGCACCATCGCCAACCTGCTCGGCCGGTTCTATGATGTCACCGAGGGGCAAATCACGGTGGACGGCATCGATATCCGGGATGTTACCCTGGCCTCCCTGCGGAAAAACGTGGTGGCGGCGCAGCAGGACGTTTTCCTTTTCTCCGCCACCATTAAAGAGAATATCGCTTACGGCGCGGTGGATGCCAAAATGGAGCAGATTATCGAAGTCGCTAAAGCGGCTAACCTGCACAACTTCATCGAGGCTTTGCCGGAAGGCTACGATACCTGGGTGGGTGAGCGCGGCGATACGCTTTCCGGCGGGGAAAAGCAGCGGCTGTCCATCGCCCGCACGCTGCTGGTGAACCCCAGTATTTTAATCCTGGACGATTCCACCGCCAGCGTGGACGCGGAGACGGAAAGGCTTATCCGGCAGGCGCTGGACACGCTTATCAAGAACCGCACCACCTTTATTATTACCCACCGCATCCCCATCATCCAGAACGCGGACGTTATTTTGATGCTGGAAGACGGCAAGCTGGTGGAAAAAGGCACGCATGATGAGCTGATGGCGCGCAACGGCGTCTATAAAGAAATCTATGAATCGCAGTTGATGATGCATCAAGACGAAGACGGAGTAGAGGACTAAAATGTTTCACGGTGGTCCACCCGGAGGGGGCGGTCGCGGCGGCAGTTTCGATGCCGATGATGTGCTGGGCAAGGTCTATGACAGCCGGGTAATCGGGCGGCTGCCCAGATATCTGAAGCCGGTCAAAGGCTGGATAAGCCTGGGGGCGTTCGGCATGATTATCCGCACGCTGGCTACGCTGGCGTCGCCGTATCTCGTCGGCCTAGCCGCCGACCGCATCATCGGGTTGGATTTGAGCGGGCTCGGCGTCATCGTTATTTATTACGTGGTATTATCGCTGCTGATGTGGGGTGGGCAGTATCTGGAGAACGTTTACCTGGCTTACGCCGGGCAGGCGATTATCTACCGCATGCGCACGGAAATGTTCGACCACCTGGAACGGCTTTCCTTGAGCTTCTTCGATACCCATAAAGTGGGCAAGCTGATGTCCCGCGTGCAGAACGATGTTTCCCAGATACAGGAGCTGGTTACCCAGGGCATTTTGACGCTGATTACCAGTTTGCTGACGCTGGTGGGTATTGCGGTAATCATGTTTCTGCTGAACCCCCGCCTGGCTTTAATTACGCTGACCGTGATACCGGTGATGATAGCTATTACCTGGGTGTGGCAGAAATACGCCCGCCAGGCTTTCTTAAAGGTGCGGCGCGCTATCGCCACGGTCAACTCCCAGCTCCAGGAGGATATGGCTGGCGTGAGGGTGGTGCAGAGCCTTTCCCGGGAAGAAGAGAACATGGAGCAGTTCGACGAGGTAAACCGCGCCCACCTGGATGCCAACGTGGATGCCGTCAAGCTGGAAGCGTTAATCATGCCGATGGTGCAGATTTTCACCGGCGTATCCTTCGCTATCGTCATCATCTTCGGCGGGCTGCAGGTGCTGGACGGCGTGATGACTATCGGCGTCCTGACGAGCTTTTTGCTCTACGTTCAGCGCTTCTTCGACCCCGTGCTGGAGCTTTCCATGCAGTATACGGAACTGCAGCGGGCGATGGCTTCCGGCGCGCGTATCTTCGAGCTGCTGGATGTCAAACCGGATATCGAGGATAGCAAGGATGCCATCGAGCTTCCCCCGGTTACCGGGGAAATTGTCTTTCGGGATATGAGCTTCGGGTACGAGCCGGGGAAAAACGTCCTGCATGATATCAATTTGATTGTCAGGCCCGGCGAAAACGTGGCCATCGTAGGGCAAACGGGGTCGGGCAAAAGCTCGCTGGTAAGCCTGACCGCGCGCTTCTACGAGGTGGAAAAGGGGGCGGTAACCGTGGATGGGCATGACGTCCGCTCCGTGACCCAGCAATCGCTGCGGAGACAGATAGGCATTGTGCCGCAGGACCCGATTCTTTTTTCCGGCACTATCGAAGAAAACATCAAGTTCGGCCGGCTGGACGCCACCCGCGAGCAGGTGGTGGAAGTGGCGAAAACGGTGGGGGCGCACAGTTTTATCAACCGGCTGGACAAGGGCTACGATACCCTGGTGGGGCAGCGGGGCGTCAATATCAGCGCCGGGCAGCGCCAGCTTATCTGCATGGCGCGCGCGATACTGGCCGACCCGCGGATTCTGATTCTGGACGAAGCTACTTCCAATGTGGATACCAACACGGAGCGCATCATGCAGCGGGCCTTGCGCAAGCTGACCAAAGGGCGTACCTGCCTGACCATTGCCCACCGGCTTTCCACCGTCACCAGAGCCGACCGCATTATCGTGCTGGAAAAAGGGAAAATCATCGAGGAAGGCACGCATAAAGAGCTGCTGGCCAAAGGCGGGCTTTACCATAAGATGTATAAGACCTTGAGCACGCCGGAGATGACGGGGTAAAGTTTCAGGCTAAGGAAATAATTAGCGTAAACCCGCCGAATATTACCAGATACCCACCCATTATCCAGGCTATTATCTTTGGCTTGAGAAAAATGGTTAATAAAGTCCCGATAATGCCCCATGCCAGTACCGAGCTTATTACACGATACAAAGCATTAAAGAAATCTATTAGTGCAGGGTCTTTGGCGGAGTCTGATAAAATGCTATCAAGAGCAAGATAAGCAAAGTCCCCGGGCAGGTTAAGGAAAAACAGCAGGTCGTAATGCCGGTCATACCAGATGCTTAAGAAACCTAATAGAGTTCCAAAAGTGATAAAACCGGCGATAATAATTAGCTTTTTATGCATGGCTATTAAGATGGCTTGACCTCTTGCCCGGTAACCGGGTCATACGTTTTAAGCTTGGCGTATTCGTCAACGAGGAAGATGTTCACGATGATGATGGGGCTGGTTACCTTTTTAATATTAACCCCGCGGTGAATCAGCCCGGCGGGTATATGGAGAATCGCCGGCTTATCGATAACGTGGGTCTCTCCATCCTCCCCCAGATACATCTCGATAACCGCCCCGAATTCGGACATCTTCAGCGGGTCGCCGCCCATGTGCAGAACAAACTGGTCGTGGCTGTGGGTGTGGGGCGGTTCCTCCATCACAAAAGGCTGGGTGATGCTGTACCACCACATGGTAAAGTTGGCCCCGCCCGCCAGTTTACCGGCAAATTCCACCCAGTTGGAGTTTTTATCTTCCTTTATCTCCGGGAAGGTGATGTTTTTAGCGTACTTCTTTTCTGTCATCCTGCACCTCGTGAATGTTTTGAATATTTTAAAAATCATAGCAAATTCTTTAGCCATATTTCAATCCGGCCGGGTAGCGTTGACCTCAAAATTGCCCGATGGTAAAATATTGACGCCAAGAAGAAATTGGAAAAAGGATAATGTTATGGCTACGTGGAAAATACCGATGTACGGGCTCCCGCGGGAGATAACGGAATTAAGAGAAGCGGAAATAGAGCTAAGTGATAACGCGGACATGGCGGAGGTTATCGCGGCGCTAAAAGCAAAGGTGCCTACTCTGGAAGGCCCGGTAATCCGCCCCGGAGAAAACCGCCTGCAAGACCAGTACAAGTTCAATATCAACGGCCGTTTTTACTTTGATGGCCAGGACTTCAATTTACGCCAGGGTGACCGCATCGCGCTACTGGTGCCCATAACGGGCGGATAGTCCGGAAACGCAAACGCATGCAACATAGGCGGCCGTTTTTATTTTAATGGCCGTGATTTCAGTTTACGCCAGAGCGGCCGCACCCATTGCCGGCGCCCATTACGGACGATGGTGCAGAGAAACAGGCGTATCTACGAACGATTCTGGAACTATCTTGACAACCGTAACTTATAGATGTATCATTCTCTGAAATTCGTTTTTCTAAAAACGAAGTAATCGTAGCTTGAGATGATATTTAAAATGGAATATCCAGCTTCGGCGATTACTCTCGGTACACCGAATAGTTATAAAACTAGAGGAGGTGATGGATGTCCTGAAAAAGTGAGAACATACTGCTCTAAATACACTAGGAGTGAAAGGAAAGTATGAAAAAAATAGTATTTTTAACTCTGGCAGTAATTTTAATTTTAGGTATGTCACTTGTCGGTTGTAACGGCACGGAAGAGACAACCACTGCGGTTAAAACTACTGCTCCTGCTGAAACTACTGCTAAAACTACCGCTCCCGTTAAAACTACCGCTCCGGCTGAAACTACCGCTCCGGCGGTTACCGATGCACGTATCGAAAATCTTGGCGATCTGGAAAAGCCGGAAGGCGGCAAAGATGGTGGATGGCTCATTCTCCCTACCAGTGCTGATATTTCTAACATCGGCAGCACTAATGAAATCAGCAACCCCACTGACTCCGGCTACAGCTTTGTCTGTACCGAAGGCCTCATCAGGACCGACCCTGAAGGCAACCTCCAACCCATGCTCGCCGAGTCCTGGAAAGTGGCTCCGGATGGCGCTTACATCGATTTCACGCTGCGCCAGGGCATTAAGTTCCACGATGGTGTTGATTTCAATGCCGAGGCAGTTAAGGTTAATGTCGATATGCAGATAAGCTCGCCGGTCTGGACCAATCTGTATCCCCTCGACCATACCGAAATAATTGACGATTACACCATAAGAATGTACTTTGATGAATCGTACGACTGGGGCGCGGTGACCAGCCTGGCCACCTTTTTCAGCTGCCGTATGTTCTCCCCGGATTTCCTGCTTAACAATACAGACGAATACAAGCGCTCCCACGTCGTCGGTACCGGGCCTTTTATCCTCTCTGAATACCAGCGCGGTCAGTATATCAAATACATCCGCAACGATAATTACTGGAGAGGTAAGCCCTACCTAGAAGGTATTGAATACCGGATTATCCCCCAGGCCGAGACACAGCTTCTGGCCTTCAAAACGGGAGAAATACATTATCTGGGTATTCAAGCTATGGATGCCGCTGACATGATAGCGGAAGGCTACACGGTTGAATCGAGCTACGCTTTTGTCTTCAACGGCGGCTTGATGTTCTCTTCCGCCAACCCTGATTCCCCCTGGGCTGATGTCAAGGTAAGACGGGCTGCTGCCTATGCCATCGACCAGGACCTCCTGGTTGATAACCTGTACTATGGCTACGGCAAAAAGAGCAATCAGGTCTTCATCGAGGGTACGGCGTGGTTTAACCCTGATACAGTCGGTTATGAATACAACCTGGATAAGGCGCGCGAACTGATGGAAGAAGCGGGCCTTGAAAATGGTTTTACCACCAAATGGTACCTGATGGACTTCCAATCGCTCGATACTCCGACAGTTGTCCAGGACATGCTCCGCGAGATTAATATTAATGTCGAATTCGAATTGATAAGCTTGCCCATCTTCAACAGCATGGTGGCTACCGGCTGGGAAGGCATCGTTTGGGGTGGCGTCTTTGCCGGAACCGCCTTTGAACCCTCCAGCTGTCTGGTTAACGGGGTACTCAACAATGTGACCACCTGGGTAAGCTGTATCCAGCCGGAAGACTTGTACCAGAAGGGCTTGCTCGCCGGGCGGGAACTCGATCCGCAAAAGAGAGCCCAGATGTACCAGGAAATTTCCAAGAGCCTGACCGATGATTACTGCCAGATTGCCTACCTGCCTTACCAGGCGGGCATATATGCCTACTCCCCAGTCCTTAAGGGATATGAGGAAGGCTATTCGAGCTTCCAGTACACCTTTGCCTGGTTGGATAAATAACAACTTCAGATAAAGCGGACTGGAACAAAGAAAGAGATACGGGCAGCGGTGAAAACCACTGCCCGTATTGTTTTGTTATTTAAATTGAGTAACGGGACTTTAGTAAATTATCAGATTGCCCGCGCTTAAACGGATTATCTCTTTAGACCCTGATGCAAGCTACGTAATGCCCCCCTCCGACATCGCGTAAAGGCGGTCTTTGCACAGCGCAATCCGGTATGGCTATCGAGCAGCGTGGGTGGAAATGGCACCCCGGAGGAGGGTTGACGGGGCTCGGGACTTCTCCCTTTAAAACGATGCGCGTGCGGGTCTTTTCCGCTTTGGGGTCAGGTAACGGTATCGCCGATAACAAGGCGCGCGTATAAGGGTGTAGTGGATTATCATATAGTTCTTCTGAAGAGGTCAATTCCATGATACGGCCAAGGTACATCACGGCTACCCGGTCACTGATATGCTGCACAACTGCCAGGTCATGGGCGATAAAAAGGTAAGTAAGCCCCAGCCGTTCCTGCAAGTCTTCGAGTAAGTTGATTATCTGGGCCTGGATGGATACATCGAGAGCGGAAATGGGCTCGTCACAGATGACCAGTGACGGACTGCATGCCAGGGCGCGTGCGATACCGATACGCTGGCGCTGCCCGCCGCTGAACTCATGGGGGACACGGTCCGTCATCCTGGGGTCAAGGCCGACCATTTTGAAAAGTGAGGCTACCATATCATCCATTTCGCTTTTAGAGGCCACATTGTGTATCTTCAGGGGGTCTGCGATGATGCTGCCTGCCGTCTGGCGCGGGTTCAGTGAGCTAAAAGGGTCCTGGAAGATAGCGCCCATATTCCGGCGTATAGTTTTCAGCTTTCTCTCCGGAAGGTTGGAAATATCCGTGCCATTAAAATTGATGGTACCGGAGGTAGGCCGGTAAAGACGCAGGATGCAGCGGCCGGCAGTAGTCTTACCGCAACCGCTTTCACCTACCAATCCGAGAGTTTCATGTTTCCGGATGAAAAAAGTGATATCATCAACAGCTCTGATATCGCCGACACGGCGTTTCAGTAGTCCCCTGGTAATAGGGAAATACATTTTCAGGTTCTGTACTTCGATCATATTCTCATTGTTCGCGTCGTTCATACGTTCTCCCCTATATTTACCAAACAGGCTGCGTAATGTTTTTCGCCAACCTTTCTAAGAGGCGGCCATGGTTCTTTTTCACATTTATCAATTTTGTACTTGCATCTTGGAAGAAAAGCGCAGGTGGGCGGCATATGAATCAGGTCAGGCGGCATACCATTGATTGGTATCAATTTCTTCCCGCTGCCTTTTTCTCCCAGCCGCGGCACACTCTTCATAAGCCCGATGGTGTATGGATGACGCGGGTTTTCAAATATTTCTTCAGACAAGCCGGATTCAACGATACGCCCGGCATACATGACGTAAATCCTCTGTACGTAACGGGCCACTACCCCCAGGTTATGAGTAACGATTATTAACGAGGTATTCCGGCGCGTGACAAGGTCAATCATTAATTCCAGCAATTGCGCCTGTGTAGTTACGTCCACGGCGGTGGTGGGCTCATCGGCAATGATGAGGGCCGGATTGCAGGATAATGCCATGGCAATCATCACGCGTTGGCGCATGCCGCCGCTGAACTGATGCGGGTAATCATCGATACGCCTGGATGCTTCCGGAACCCCCACCATTTTCAATAATTCAATCGCCCGTTCCCTGGCGGAATTCCGGTCCATATTGAGATGTATTTCCAAAGACTCGGTCAACTGGCGGGAAATGGACAGCACAGGATTAAGCGAGGTCATAGGTTCCTGGAAAATCATGGCAATCTTGCCGCCGCGTATCGAGCTCATTTCTTTGCCTTTAGGGTTGTACTTAAGGATATCTTCACCTTTAAAAAAGACTTTCCCGCCCTCTATCTTGCCCGGGGTTTGTATAAGCTGCATGGCTGACAACGCGCTTACTGATTTACCGCAGCCGCTTTCTCCTACCAGCCCGATAATTTCACCTTCATCAACGTAATAAGATACTCCGTCTGCCGCTTTAACCTTGCCGTACTCTGTGTAGAAATTAGTCGTTAGATTCTCTATTTCTAAAATTGCTGCCATCTTTCACTACCTCGATATAAAACCTTTTATCATTTAGATAGCGCCCCTTAACGTTGGGTCGATTGCGTCCCTTAATCCGTCTCCCGCCATGTTGAATCCAAAGACCATTATCATAATAGCCCCTCCGGGAACCATGGAGAGAAGCGGGTTTTTCAAGATATATGCCTGACCCTCGTTAACCATGGCACCCCACGAAGGAGTTGGCGGTGTAATGCCAATGCCCAGGTAGCTAAGGCCGGCTTCAGCCAGAACGACGGTGCCCAGCGCCATGGTCATGCCGACAAGGAGCGGGGCAAAGGCATTGGGGAAAATCTGCGTTACCATCATGCGTATGCTCCCCATACCCATGGCTTTGCCGGCCAGAACATAATCATTTTGCTTGATGGATAACGCTTGTCCGCACATCATACGACAGTTTGGTGCTATTGAACCGAAGGCGAGAGCAAATGTTACTACGGTTATGCCACCACCGACCAGGCCGGATATCAACAGGAGGATTATCAGCCCGGGTAATGCCATAAGGGCATCGGTTATACGCATGATAATGGTGAATACCCAGCCGCCGAAATACGCTGCGGCCATGCCCATCGCCATGCCGACTACGCCGGAAATGGACACGGCAATAACGCCGATGGTCAGAGAAGTCCTCGCGCCGTAGACGATACGGCTGAAGGTATCTCTGCCGAGATTATCCGTCCCCAGCAGGTGTTCCCAACTCATCGGAGCGTGTTTGTTGACCGGGTCTGTCTTGAGAGGGTCATGTGTGGCTATCCATGGGGCGAAGATTGCCATGATTACCAGGATGACGACGATGATTAAGCCGATTAAAGATATTTTGCGTCGGATAAAAACCCTGCCGATGCGGCGCCACTCACTATGATGAGGGGGGATAATTTCCTCTTCGTTATCAACGGGATCCGTAACTTTGCTCGCGTCTTCCGCCATATATAGCCTCCTTAGTCGTACCTTATCCGCGGATCAACCCATGCCCAGGCGATATCGACCAGTAAATTAGAAAAGATGACGATGCCTCCGAACAGCAGCACACCGGCCTGCACAATCTGGTAGTCCTGATCGAAAACACCGCTAGTCATTAACCTCCCCATACCGGGAATGGCGAAGACGGTTTCTACGATGATAGAACCGCCGAGGATGCCGCCTATCGTTCCACCCAGGACGGTAACGATAGGAATTAGCGCGTTCCTTATCTGGTGCCTGGTTACGATAAGTTTCTCGCGGAGGCCTTTGGCCCAGGCAGTACGAATATAATCTTTGCGCACAACTTCCAGCATACAGGAGCGGGTGAGACGGCACATGCCTGAAATCCCGCCTACCGAAAGACAAATAATAGGCATTATCAACTGCTTGGTACTCATCCAGAAGTCATCCAGCGGATTAGTCCAGCCGCTGGTCGGCAGCCAGCCCAGTTTGTAAGATAAGAAATACATCAAAAGAATACCAAGCCAGAACTGGGGAATGGTCATGCCTATATTAGCCAGAAACGTAATAACATTATCTATCCAGGTACCCCGCCGCAAGGCAACAATGATACCGGCGATTATACCCAGTCCGGTACCGAGTATCATACTAATAGCGCCGATGTAAGCGGTACGCGGCATGCGTTCAATCATTAGTGTGGTAACATCTTCCTGGAGTTTGATGGATACCCCCAGGTCGCCGCGGAAGATATTCCCCAGCCAGTTGATATACTGGACGGGTATCGGCTTATCCAGACCGAACTTGGCTAGCAGATATTGATATTGTTCTTCATCAATCGTTTGAGCTGATATGTCGAAACTTGACATGTAGACAATCAGGGGGTCACCGGGAAGCAAGCGTACGAATAAAAATACGATCATGGTGACCAAGAGGAGGATGATAAGACCAATTATCACGCGACGAATAATATAGTTCGTCATATCTGCTCTCCCTTAACCAGTTTCATTACGTTCAGATGTAAAGCTATTAAACTACTCTGTAGAAAAACTTATTATTTGATATCTGGATATGGTGAGAAAACAACAATCAGTCTATCTTTATACTAAGAACCCCGTATGTATAAAGCATCAATTTTGTATAAGTATTAGCAGTTTATTGAATTAATTTAAGGTGGCCCCTCCAAGTTTGGAATACGATTTGCGAGAGTTTAACATGATTTTTTTACGCATGTCAATTTTATTCCAGTTTTTCCAAAAATGATTTTAGATTATACTTAGCTAAAAAGAAAAAAGTCAAACTTATTCCACAGAACTACGTAATTGCCGTTGCCGCAGGTCTTAACAATTCCTTTAAACGGAACGTTTGACAGATAAAGGGCAAGGTGCTAGACTCTCCGCGAAACATATCTGGCTGCCTTGTTAACTGCGGAAAAACCGGGAGCTATATGTAAGAATGTGCCGCCGGTTTATGAGGGATATTAACCGTAATTGGCAGGCGAGCTGTTTCCGGGGTGAAGGCTTCAGCCGGAGGGCGCGGCAGTCTTTTAACCCGGCCTGTAAGGCTATAGAGATTGCCGGAGCCTCCCGCAGAGCACCTCGCGGTAATACGCAGTTTAACCACAGGAGGTCCGGGTATGGAATTTTTGGATAAAGTAGCGCTGGTTACCGGGGCTGGCGGTGGTGGCAGCGGCCAGGGGAAAGCTATCGCTCTGGCTTTTGCTCTGGAGGGGGCGGACGTGGTGGTCAACGATATCGACCCTGCAAAAGCGGAGGCGGTTGCCCAGGAAATCAGGAAAATGGGGCGGCGCTCTATCGGCATTAAGGCCGATATCGCTAATGAAGCTGAAGTTAACGCCATGATGGCCAGGGCGGTTGAGGAGCTGGACGGCGTGGATATCCTGGTCAATAACGCCGGGTTCGGCTACCCTCTCCTTGTGGAAGACATGGCTACCGAGGTGTGGCGGCGTACCATCGGCGTTAATCTTGACGGCGTTTTTTACTGTTCCAGAGCCGTTATTCCTATGATGAAAAGGGCGGGGTGGGGCAGAATCATCAATATCGCCTCCCCGGCGGGCAAATCCATGTCGGTCAACGGCTGCGCGGCTTATACCTCGGCCAGCGCCGGGGTCATGGGTTTTACGCGGCACCTTGCCTTTGAGTTGGGGCCTTATAAGATTACCGTCAATTCCATCTGTCCCGGCACGGTCATCAGCAGCGACCGCATGCCATCGCCGGAAGCAATGCAGAAAGTGAAAGAAAGCTCTCTGCTGGGGGATATCCCCGCCACGCAGGATATGGCTAACGCCGTGCTATTTTTAGCATCAAACAAAGCGTGGATGATTACCGGCACGAACCTGGATGCTTACGCCATCGCCCCCGGCAATAAAGAGTACTGGGATAATTTTGTTAAACGGCGCAAAGATTTCCTGGCGCGTCTTAGAGAAAGCAAATAAGCATTTAAGGTATGCTGGTTAAAACGGCAAATCAAGCCAAACCTTACCATATGAGTATAGATCTGGCAAGCCCCTGGTCCCCGGGCGGAGGCTGACCCTCATCGGCAGCATTATTCCAGCCCCGGCCTTCTCCGCTTAGCTATTTGGTCATGGGTTACTTGACCGTCACTGATTTACCCCTATACAATACAAGAGACTTTCATCTTAAAGAGGGTACCTGTGGAAATATATATTCCCGTCATCGCCGCCGTATTGATTATCGCCGCAATATCGGTGTTCTTCCTCATGCAGCCCAGAAAAAACCGCGCCTTTTCCCGGAAGAGGGATGAGGATAGTTTTGATGTGGACGTTGACCAGATAGACCGCCCCAAAGAGCGTCCCGCGCCGCGTCCGCAGCCGCTGGAGATAAAAAACCCTTACGGCGGGACAAGTACCATGGCCTATATCGTCGGCGGATTCCGGGCGGTTATCGGGCTGGCGGCGGTGCTGGTGCTGGTATATACCTTCAATTCTACCCGTGATACGCTCCAGCATTATGCGGAAGCTGATTTAAGCGCGGTGCAGGTTATCCAGGTTTATGTTGAAGGCATGTTCCAGGCCGTGATAACCATCGGCATTGCCATCGCTCTCTATATAGTTACGCGGTTTACCCACCATTAGACAGTCAGAAAATTACTGCCGGCCCCGGCTCGGAGAAATAGCGTAATAATAAGGATTCGCAATGAAGGCATATTAATAAAAAGAGGGGGCTGCAAGCCCCCTCTCGCTTTTACCCGCCAGGTTTCCCCCTATAAATATTTCCCTTCCCGCCTTTCTTCCAAATGGCCCTCTCCCGTCAAGGGGGCTTTGTATCAAAAGCCATTCTGAAGAGCGAAGCGATGAAGAATCCGCGCCTGGCAAAGTAGCTACGGATTCTGACCCCGATGCAAATCGGGGGAAGAATGACAATAGTATGGACACTTTTGATACAACACCCGTCAAGGGAGGCAGGATGAGGGTGAACTAAATGTAAAGGGAGATTAAGACTTCTTTTTCCCCGCGGGCTTTTTCTTCCCTTTGGCGGCTTCCTGCCGCGGCAGGGGCGCGGGGGGCAAAAGCGGCAGACCGCCCGCCACATAAAGCGCCTGCCCCGTGATGTAGGAAGACATTTCAGAGGCCAGGAACAAAGCCGCCCCGGCGATGTCTTCCGGCAGCCCGATGCGCTGGAGGGGCGTTTTCTTGCCCATCATGCCGTAGACCATTTCCTGCTGGTCTTTGGGCATCACGCCGATTGTAGAATCATAAAAATGCGTTTTGATAGGGCCGGGCAGGATGCAGTTTACATTGATATTCATCGGCGCCAGGGCATTAGCGAGGTCGGTGGTAAAGCTGATGACCGCGCCCTTGGCGGTGTTATAATTAATTTCATGCGCCGGGGGCTGGACGGCCCCGATGGAAGAAAGGCCGATGATTTTGCCGTAGCGGGCCTTCTTCATATAAGGCACGACATATTTGCAGAACAGAAAATGGCTTTTCAGGTTCAGTGCCATGACGCTGTCCCAGATTTCCTCGGACATATCCTCGATAGGTATGTGCTTGGCGATGGCGCCGGCGTTATTGACCAGGATATCTATTTTCTTGAACTGTTTGGCGACCTGCGCCACAGTAGCGGCGACCTCTTTGCCGCTGGTGACATCGCACTTGATGGCGATGGCTTCGCCGCCCTTCTTTTTATTGATGCCCGCGGCAACTTTCTTCGCTTCATCAATATCGATATCGACGATGGCGACCGTGCAGCCTTCCTCCGCAAACTTCTCCGCCATGCCCCGCCCCATGCCTTTGGCCCCTCCGGTGATGATGGCTACTTTGTTTTTAAGTAACACGGTTTATCCTCCTTTTTATTGAGTAAACAGTGCACAGTAGACGGTAAACAGTTGGGGAGAGGGATTGGGGGTTACTGTAAACTGCAGACCGTTAACTGGCTACTTCCTGCTTAATCCGGCGTATTGCCTACCCTGGAATATTTGCCCGTTACGGCAATATCGATGAACAATACCGGCTTGTTTACCGCCTTGAAGTGCAGCGGCCCGTGGTAAAGCCCGGCGGCGACGTAGACGGAAGTCGGCCTGGTGATAAGGCGCTTTTCACCGTTTTCCGCGCTGTCGCCCACCGTCATTTCAATCTCCGCGTCGAATTCCCGCGGGTCGTTGGGGTTGGCGGAAAAGAAGTTCAGGTACTGGGCGAACTCGTGCTTGTGGGGCTGGGAAATCATCAGGTGGGGCCGGGTTATATAGATGCAATCGATGGATAAATGCCCCCCGCCGAACTTTTCCCCCAGGTGGCGCGTGCTGGTGACAAAAGCCCCGGACTTTCCTTCAACTTCCTTCACCACTTCCGAGCTGAAGTACTTGGCGTAACTGGTCTTAGTCATAATGCAACTCCTGCGGATTATTCTCGGTCGATGCGCTAATTACTGCCACATTTGTTTAAAGCCCGGTGGCAGGGTTATTTTCCTTTCCGGGCTTTCGTACCCCTGGTCGATGTACATCATTTTCTTGTTTTCTTCTTCCGTGCAGAGCTCCGGATGGGACTTTTCCGTGTGGATTGCTTCCTGCATCACCGTGACGATGACAAAAGGCCGCGTGACCTTGTGAATGACCCACGGACTGTGGATAAAACCGGCCGGCAGATAGACCATGCAGGACTTGGTAATTTTATGGAGTTCCTTTTCCTTGCCCAGGTAGAACCAGACCTCGCCGCCCAGATCCATCGGGTTATCCGGGTCTGTCCCGATGTGGATGACTGCCTCGGAGGTCTTGTGCTCGTGCGGCCCGTGCCCCATATCGCCCCAGCCTTTGGCGCCGGGCATGTTGCGGGGGGTCTCGAACACCCAGTGGACATGGTACTGGTGCGAGCCCTTGAATTTTTCATCATTGACCCAGGCTATCTTGACGCCGCTGGCCGGCGGGTCGCCCGGCTGCTGGCCGGATATTATATATTTATCCCACAGTCTTTTTGCCCTTGCCATGCTCTTTCTCCTTTTCAGACGGCTCACTTGTTTTTTAAGATTTTACTCTTAGTACGACTATTCTGGCAAACTGCGGGAGAAGTTATGAATTATAAATATTGCCATTCATTTCATTAGAGAGAATAGTAGTATGAGCATGATAAATAAGGTTAAAGAAGGAACAGATAGATGCCTCATCATCCTTTGGCAGAAGTATTCGGATTTCCTTGCAGAAACCATATTTGTCTGTATCCGTAAAAACTATTTATCAAAATCTTCCATGCGCGCCGGCCAGCCGGCCCCCTCGTCGGCCTGGAGAGCGAGTTTGGCGTAGATGGTCAGCATGCCGGTGACATTGGCCTGGGAAGGCGCTTTCCAGTGCAATTTTCGCTTATTCAATTCCGCGTCCGATACCATAAGTTCCAGCTTGCGCGCGGGTATATCCAGGTTGATTTTATCGCCGTCTTTGACCAGCGCCAGCGGGCCGCCCACCTGCGCCTCCGGGCAAACGTGGCCGATGGACAGGTAGCCCTGGGTAAAGCCGGAGAACCGCCCGTCCGTGATAATGATGACATCCTTGATTTTTTTCGCCCGCAGTCCGGAAAGCGCGCCCAGGCATTCCGCGAAAGCGGGGCCGCCGCGGGGCCCCTGGTACTGGAGGACGACGGCATCGCCGGTCTGTACCTTGCCGGACATTACGCCTTTATTCAAATCTTCCATCGAGGTGAAAACGCGCGCGGTATAGACTCGCTTCAGCAGGTCTTTGTTTTCGACCACGGTGTGGCGGACGACCGCCCCGCGCGGGGCCAGGTTGCCCGTCAGCACGGCAATAGCGCCTTCCGGCCAGATGGAGGCGTTCAGCGGTTTGATGACCTCGGTATCGTCGCAGGTGACGTCTTGCAGGTTCTCTCCCACGGTCTTGCCGGTGACGGTGATGCAGGTCGTATCCAGATATTTCTCGATGCGTTTCATCACCGCCGGCGTCCCGCCCGCTTTATGGTAATCGTAAAGCACGTAGGGGCCGGTGGGGGCTACGTTGGATAGCGCCGGGACCTGGCGGGAGACCTCGTCCCAATCCTTGAGCGTCAGGGGTATCTGCGCTTCGTGGGCGTAGGCCTGGATGTGGGCGACGGAGTTGGTGCCGCCGCAGGTAGCCATGTCCACGGCGATGGCGTTTTTCAAGGATTTCAGTGTCACGATATCGCTCGGGCGGATGTTGCGCTTGACTAGTTCCATAATTTTCTCGCCGGTCTCTTTGGCCTGCCAGATTTTCTCGGCGGCAACGCCGGGCGAGGTGCTGGAGCCGGGCAGGGCCAGCCCCATCCCTTCGGTCAGGACGGCCATGGTGTTGCCGGTGGTCATTTCATTACAGGCGCCGGCGCAGACCGCGCAGGAAGTCGTCAGTTCCTGCATGATATCGTTCTTTTCAGCATCGGACAGCGATTTTTTGCTGTCTCTTATTTTTTCCGAAAGAAGTGCCTGGCCCCTGACGAAGCCGAGCCGTTGGCCATCATAATCGGACGGGAATTGCTGTCCCCCGCCCAGGAAGATGAAGGGCCGGTTCAGGCGCAGGGCGGCCAGCACCAGGCCGGGAATAATTTTATCACAGGTGCCGATGCCCACCCAGCCGTCGCACCAGCTGATGAACAAGGACGATTCCGCCCCGGCGAGGACCGCCTCGCGCTGCGGCAGGTCGTAAAGCATATCGCTTTCCAGCTTGTGGGGGACGGAGCAGAGTCCCGGGACGTTGATTTCAAAAGGCATGCCGCCGGCCATGCGCACCCCGGCTTTGACGCCTTCCGCCACGGCCTGGAGATGGGAATGCCCCGGCGATTGCTCGCTCCAGGAGTTGATGATGGCGATGCGCGGCAGCGCCAGCTCTTTGGCGGTAAAGCCTATCGCTTTGAAGATAGCGTGATGTCCGTAAGAACGTAAATTGAACGCGGGTGGTGTCGTCATATGTGCCTCCATAAAAAAGATTGCGGGAGAAAAGTCTGGAAGTAATTGTATCAGTTCAGCGGGGAGGGAGCAAGAAAGTTGATAGGGAGTAGAGGAAAGAAATACTCCCAATATCAAATACTACCGATAATCAGCTATTAAGCTATTGGTAGTATTGGTACTTATTGGTAGTGTTTTCAACCCTACTGGAATACGCCCTTTTTGCGCAGAGCGTCTATCTCATCCTGGGACATGCCCAGTATGCTCCGGCAAATCAGGTCGGTATGTTCGCCCAGCAGCACCGCCCGCCCGACATCGGTAGGTTGTTTGGATAGCACGATCGGGGCGGGGTGGTAAAAGCGCAGTTTGCCCACGTACGGGTGGTCGATCTCCCGGTAGAAATTGTAGTAGTTCATCTGCGGGTCTTCATCCATGTCCTTCGCATTGGCGACCACGCCCGCGCCCACGCCCGCTTTTTGTAAGGCCTCCTCGACCGCTTCCGGCGGGTAGTTGATGGTCCAGGACTCCACCAGTTTATCCAGTTCGTCGCTGTATTTCAGCCGGTCGGCGGCTTTAGCGTATTTCTTCGCCTGCGTCCACTTGGGGCTGCCGATGGCCTGCACGAAGCTTTGCCATTCCTCGTCGTTGGTCACGGCGATGGCCACCCATCTATCCTCGCCCTTGCAGCGGTAAATGCCGTGCGGCGCCGCGTAGTCGCTTTTGTTGCCCTGCACTTTAAATTCGCGGTTATTGGCCTGGTAATCCAGAATTAGAGGCGTCACGCAGTTTAACCCCGCCTCCACCTGGGAATGGTCGATGTATTGCCCCTTGCCGGTACGCCGCTTGTAGTCCAGCGCCGCCATAATGGACATGGCGGCGAACGCCGGTACGAGCTGGTCGGTATAATAGGTGGCCGGGGAGACGGGCGGCCGGTCCGGCCAGCCGACGATGTTATCCATCATCGTCACGGCCGTAATAATGCTCCCGAAGCCGGGCTGGTCCGCCATCGGGCCGGTGTGCCCGTAGCCGCAGGTGCGGAACATGATGATATCCGGTTTTATCTTCTTCAGCCCTTCGTAGTCCAATCCCATCTTATCCATCACGCCGGCGGGGAACCCCTCCACCACCACGTCCGCCCAGGTGACGAGTTTTTTGAAAAGCTCGATGCCTTCCGTTGTCTTGAAGTTCAGCGCGATATCCATTTCCGGCGCGGTGTGGGTAATGGGGAAGAAAACGCTGCGTTCCAGCCCCACTGGCTCGCCGGGCTTATTGGTGGGCGCGAAAGGAGCGAAAAGCCGCACGGGGTCGGGCCTTGTAGAAGTCTCTACCCGGACGGTCGTACAGCCGTAGTGGGAAAGGTAATTGCAGGTATAAACGCCCACACCAGCCCAGCATAGCTGCACCAGCTTGACGCCCGCGAAGGGCTTTTTACCATCGGTCTTTTCCGGCAGTTTGGGTTTGTTAGCTAAAAACGAATCTATGTTCTTTAATACTTCATTATTGTGCTCGCCGATGCGCGGCGCGCGTTTCGTGGGCCCGATGTATCCCCCTGTAGAAACGACCGGCCCGCCCGGGTATTTAAAGCTGGTGCCCAGTTCCGGGTATTCGATATCTTTCCAGAATTTACGGGCCTCGAGCTGCGGGTGCTTGAGGATATCTTTGGCGTTATTGCACGGGCCTAGCTGGAAGCGGTTTTCTATCGCCAGCTTTAATAACTCGTCCTTGGTGTGGTTCAAGAAGAACTTGCCGAGCGTTTCCATCAGCTTATCCGCCTGCTCGCGGGTCATGTCCCCCCAGCTTTTCTTTTCCCAGTCCCACCCCGCGAGAAAGCCGATATCGATGCCGTCTTTCTTGATGTACTCCATCAGGGAGAGGTTGTTCTTGGTGGCCGTGGGGTTGAGCAGCAGGTTGAGCGCGATGTTCCCGTCCTTGCAGGGCCAGATAAGCCGGTTGTAGTAGGTGGAGCCGTCTTTCAGCGTGTTGGAGGCCCGCGCCGGCCCGTGCCGCGTTAGGATTTGTCTGAATAGGGCATAGCCGCCTTCTATCTCCGCCGATGCCGCTACATCCAGCGCCTGCTGGGTAATGGCGTCGATGTGCTGTCCCTGGCCGGTGTGGACGCGCTGCGCCAGGGCGATTAATGTGCCCGCCGCGCCGTTCAGCGCCCCGAAGAAGTGTGAATGCTCGTAGCTGGTGGTCAGCGGCGGCCGGTCTTCATAGCCGGCGGTATAGACCAATCCCCCCAGCGCCCGCACCACGATGTCCGGGTCCTTATAGTCTCTATACGGACCTTCCTGCCCGAACCCGCTGATGGAGGTCATGACGATGCCGGGGTTTACTTTCTCCAGGTCTTTATAGCCTAACCCTAACTTATCCATGTACCCGTGGGGGTAGCTTTCCAGCACCGCGTCCGCCGTCTTGACGAGCTTCAGGAAAGTCTCTTTGCCTTCCGGCTTGGTGATATCGATAGTCACGCTTTTCTTGTTGACGTTAAACGCGAACCAGTTAAGGTTTTTCTCCGGGTTTACCTCGTCCCTATAAAAAATCCCCCTGTAGCGCGCCGGGTCGCCGCCGGGCGGCTCGATTTTTATCACCTCCGCCCCGTAATCGGCCAGCGCCCTCCCCGCGATGAATGCCTTCTCCGTCGTCAGGTCGAGAATGCGGTAACAGCTAAGCATAACTTCCTCCGGTAAACTTTAAAACCAAATCCCTCTCTCACTCTCCCCTTACGAAGGGGAGAGGATGAACCACATATACAATCATTTACGGTTTGGTTATTCATCATCCCTCCTTCACAAGGAGGGATAAGAGGGAGAATTTGTATACGGATTATTATAGCGTGAGTAGGGGAGGATGGGCAAATGCCCGCCGTCATTCCCGCGCCGGCGGGAATCCAGCAACCGGCATGCAATATTTTGGGTTAATTCGTCCTCCTTTGCAAAGGAGGAGCGATGAGGATTTATAGAATAGTGAGGGTAGGGGGCGTAGTTGCTTAACCTCACTCCCTTTCGTTCCCCCTCTCCGTGTACGGAGAGGGGGTTAGGCGGAGAGGTAGGTTTTGACAAGAACCTCTTTACAATTCTCTTGTGGCCACTGTATATTAATATTGCTGACCCCCTTACCGATTTCCCGCTTGGCAGAAGGGGGATTAAGATGGGTTTATCTCGTCCTTTAATAAATTTACATAAAACAAATGAGAAATTAAGAAAAACGGCAAAACGAATCAAGCTAAATCATGAAAAATGCCGTAAAAATTACCAAACGAATCGAATTTATTTAACATAAAACAAAACCCGCGCGCCCAAAGCTAATTAGCTATGAAAGAGTTTTAAAATTTTTTAAAGGCCTTTTTACCAAACGAATCGAAGCTGGTAGTCCAAAGCGCCGTCCGTTTGACTTTCACGCCTGTCTAACCTAAAATTATAACGTTGTTCCACTGCATGGTGAGCTAGTCGAACCATCTGGAACGGTGTCTTACGGGGCGTAGCGCAGCCTGGTTTAGCGCGTCTGAATGGGGTTCAGAAGGTCGGCAGTTCAAATCTGCCCGCCCCGACCATAGCTTCAAGAGAAGCACCCGCGACCTCCTGATAGTAACTCACAGGAACATACGGTTTGCTATCCAAAGCGGTTTCCCAGCATAGCTACTGCATCTTTTGGGGTGTAAGGGGTATGCATGACTCCGATAGGCTTATAAACTATTTGTTCCGGCATGTTTTCTCTGCTTCCATAGTAATGGTATGGCAATAACCAGCACGATGATGGATATCACCTGTGCCTGGTGCAGGCCGAATAAGAAGGGCGTGCCGTCCCGGATAAAATCGATGCCGAATCGCCATACTGAATACAAAGACAGATAAATTAGAAAAAGCGAGCCTTCCGGTTTTAGCCGCTTTCTCAATAATAGCAGAATGCCGAACACCATCAGGTTAAAGATAATTTCATAAATCTGTGTCGGATGTACGGGGATGCCGATGGGCCCATGGGTGCTCGGGTTAGTGTAGACGATTGCCCAGGGCAGGTCGGTCGGCTTGCCGTAACAGCAGCCGTTCAACGTACAGCCAACCCGGCCGATTGCCTGCGCCAGGATAATGCCGGGAGCCAGTATGTCAGCCAGATGGCTGAAGGAGAACTTTTTATTAATCAGGCTGAAAATCCAGATGCCGATGGCTGCCCCCAGCACCGCCCCCCAGATTGATAGTCCCTCGCCGCCAATGATTTTTCCCGGATGAGCCATGTAGTAGCCCCATTGGTCGATGACATGCAGAAGGCGGGAGAAAATGATGCCGGAAGGGATGCCGACCAGTGCGGCATTAATCACCATTTCAGAAGTAAGCTTTGAGTCTTGCTTAATCGAAATCAGCGCCCAGGTTAAAAGCGTTATCACCGCCAATACCACCATAATGCCATACCAGCCAACGGTTACAGGCCCGATGGTAAAGGCTACCATGTTCACATTTATTTCTATCATGATTAATCGTGGTCCATGCCCCAGACCTCAAAAACCTTTTTATACAGGTCCGGCTGCGGGAAATCCGGCCGCATCATCATTGATTCGTTAGCAAAACCGGATACATTCCTTTCGGCGCCTCTAAGATTCTCTACCAGACCGGGCAATTTATCCTTGGGCACGGAAAACATCATTTCTCCCGCAATAGTCAGCGCCCGGGCATATTCACCGGGGTCAGGCAGGTTAATCCAGTACTCATTGTGCAATATCACAGGCACGACAGCATTGGAGCAGGAGAACGGGAAGAAATTGGATTTTACTAAGGGGCGCTCCTCATTTTTCAGGGATAGCAGGATGATGCGGAGCTGGTTCGTATCACAATAGATGATGACGGCGTCCGGTTCAAAATCGGCCTTCTTCAGCGGGGCGGTCAGAATACCGATGTACTTACCGTATTCAAAATACTCGCCGTTGTTCTGGGACTTGGCGGCGGGGTCATCCGGTATTCGCACCAAGCCGTAAGCCAGTACCGCGCCCGGGCACCAGTTATCCTCCTTCAGCATGGCGACGGCGGTTCTTTCCCGCCGGGACATGGCAAAGGCTTGGCACTGGGCAAGATGATACCCTCGGTCTTGCTTAGGGCGGATAGCGCTTTTGGGGATATCCGCTTCTTTTGCCAGCATTTTCACGGCGATGGGGGATGTCTGCAGCCCTAATATATTTTCCAGTTCTTCTCCATATTGGTTGTATTCTTCGCTCGTTGGCATTTTTTATCCTCCGTTTAATGTTATTTTATTTATTAAGACTGTAGGGATTTTATCAGTGCGGAGACATTACTTTCAATTTCCGCAAGGTCTTCAGCATTTGGCCGCCCCCGGATATCCCCCAGCCTTCCCTGTGTACTTAAGTCTTCATGGCCTTGAAATTCACCGACGATGTACCATTTAGCCGCCACCGTAAAGCAAAGGTGCTCGAAGAACTGCCCCATATAATCGCCTGCCGGGGTAGCTTCCCCGATACCGGTGTGCGGCCCGGAGTAAGTGCAGAATATTACCGCCGTTTTGCCGGGGATTACCGGGCATCCAAGCTTGATATCGCCCCGCTCCCGGTGCAAGTCCATCTTGGCCCGGATATACTTCTGGACCGGCTCCGGCGGCTGAAAAGAATAAGAGGGAGCGCCCAGGAAAACCAGGTCATAATCATAAAGCTCGATATCCGCCGCCTCCGCAACCTTTTTGAAAATCGGGGTGATTCCTTCACGGACCAATGTATCACGTATGGCATTGGCTACTTTCTCGGTATTGCCGGTGGCTGACCAGTACATTACCAGTGTTTTGAGAGTGTCCTTCTTCCCGGTTTGGTTCATCATTGACTTTCCTTATATTATTCTCAAATTAAAATAGCTGACTAACTCTGTCCGAGTTTCATGACGGCTTCTTCCGCCGCGTTCACCGTCTGGTAGGCAATTGGTGAGGCGCATAGCGCCGGATGGGTGCCCATCTGGAACAGGGAAACTTGATAAGCGGTCATCTTGTGCTGGATACAGGCGCTGATGACATTAATGAGCTCGCCCACGGATACGCTGCCGGAAGCCTCGCCGCCGAGCATGACGCCATCGCTTTTAGAAAAGATGAGTTTAACCGATGTCGGCACGGCGCCCGGCATGCCGCCCGGGTGTTTGCTCGGCGCTTTAGCCTGACCGGTAACGATGTCATAACCTTCCGCCCGCGCCTGTCTCTCGGTAAGCCCGGCCGCGGCGATAGCGAGTTCCCCGATCTGGGTGGAAAAAACGCCTACCGCGCCCAGCCCCGCATATTGTGTCGTAAACAGGTTGGAAGCCGCCAGGCGGGCCTCATTAGTGGCGATGGAAGCCAGCCAGGTTTTTACCGGCCTGCCGCTGAAAAACGATACTTTCATGGAGCAATCGCCGCAGGCAAAAATATTGGCATCGCCTTCAACGCGCTGGTGCCGGTCAACGACGATACCGCCGGTCGCGTTATCAATGTGTAAACCAGCTTTAGCCGCCAATTCTGTATTGGGAGAGACGCCGATACTCACGATGACGACATCAGCCTTGATTTCAGCACCGCTGGTCAAGCGTACCGATGCCACCTTATTTTCTCCGAGTATTTCCGCCACGGTATCATTACAGATTATTTTTACCCCCCGGCCGGTGAGCACTTTCTCCGCCTCGATACAGAATTCATCGTCGAACGCCAATTGCAGGCAGTGGGGCAGCTTCTCGATAATGGTAACGTTGGCCTGACGGTTTTTCTTGCATTCGTCAGCGAATTCCGCCCCGATAAAACCACCGCCGATAACAACAATGTCACCGGCTTTGTTCACCGCGTTAAGCATGCTCTCAAGATGCTCAACATCCTTTTTGACGAGGAAAACATTCTCTTTTTCGATGCCGGGAATCGGCAGCACCACCGGCGAGGAACCGGTAGCCAGAATCAGCTTAGCGTAACCAATCTCTCCATCGGCTGTACGCACGAGTTTATTTTTCCTGTCAATTTCCTGCGCGGCACTGATAGCGATTTTTACGCCTGTGTTGGTCAATAAGGCATCCGGAATCAGGTTCTTTTCCGGGTTGCCCAGAGTACCGAAGATATAGGGTATGCCGCATGGTACCGATACATCTTCCTCCTGGCGTATGAGAATGATTGACTTGCCGGGATTCCGGCGCTTGCAGCTGACAGCCGCCGTGGCTCCCGCCGCGCTCCCTCCGATAATGACTACATCAGCTTGTTCCATCTCTTTCCTCCTGTGGCATCATTAAAATTTTTATGTCCTGAATAAAAACTTACATCAGGAACAGTGGATTATGGTAACGTAAATCTTGTGCCGGCATTATTGGGAAAGAAAATATCGCCGAATTTCTGGAAAAGTGAGGCGGAGGCGCGGTAGCCGGTGCAATGAGAAACGCCCAGTCTCTGCACCCCCATCGTCTGAAGGTCGGCAATCGTCTTGGTCACCCTTTCTTCGGACGCCCGGAAGAGATGCGTGCCGCCAATAACCGCGTATACCAGGTCCTTGCCGGTTATTTTTCGGGCTTGCCGCAGCGTATTGACAATACCCCGGTGCGCGCAGCCAAGGATTACAACCAGTCCGAAATAAGTATCAATGACCAGGGCAAGGTCATCCGCCAGAGGGTCAGGGATAAGCGTACCGTTTTCCTTGATAAAAAGGTTGTCCTCTATCGCTTCATAGTCCGTTACCATCGGTATTTGTCCGGTAGTCAGGATATTCTCGCTGATATGGACCGGCTCCGTTGTCAGATTAAAACGGGCGCCGAGGCTTTCCAGTTCATCCCGGGGATACGGTACGCCGATATACTGCGCTTTTCCCCCGCTGTCACGGCGGGTGTATTTCTGTGTCCAGATATCCGGGTGGGCAATCACCTCGATTTCTCCGGTAAGCTTAAGTACCTCGCGCAGACCGCCGGTATGGTCGGTGTGGCCGTGACTAAGCACAATGCAGTCGATTTTTGCAAAGTCGATTCCTAGAGTCATGGCATTTTGCACGGCGGACGTACTTAGACCCGTATCAACCAGGATGTTTTTACCATCCGCCTCAACCAGGATGCTTAAGCCCCACTCCGCCCAAAAACCGTAATTGGCGGTATTTTCACTTAACGTGGTTATCTTTACTTCCATCGGACAGCCTCCTGTCCCACACGGGCAGTCATTTTCGGTACCCCCTTTACTTTAATATCCCGTAAAGCCATGCCGGATAAATTATCCGTTCATATTTTATGCCTCTACATCCAGCCCCCATTTTTTAAACAATTCCTTATAAAAATCGGGGCGGGGGAAATCGGGCCTCATTATTATGTGCGACCACTCATCTTGGTTTTGCCTCATCTCGGCCATGCGCTTGATACCTTCCATTAACCCCTCCAGCTTGTCCTTAGGCACGGAAAAGATGATTTCATCCTCCGCGGCAAAAGCGCGGGAATATTCACCGGGGTCGGGAATGGTTATCCGGTATTGACCGCTGGTTATTACCGGTACGATGCTATAAGCGCAGGAATCAATGGGGTCGAACTCGGACTTTATGTTCGCCTTTTCCTGAAATTTAGCTATCATTAACAGATTCCGCAACTGGGCGTTATTACTATATACAAGTACCAAATCCGGCTCAAATTTGGCTGTTTTTAACGGTGCCGTCACCATGCCGATGTATTTCCCATACTCTAAACTGGGGAAGGAAGCAACCGCATCCACAAAAGAGTCATGCGGGTTTTCTACCAGCCCGTAAGCCATTAACGGGGCCCAGCACCAGTGGTCTTCTTTCAGCATGGCTACCGTCATTCCCTGCCGGCGGGTCATGGCAAAGGCCTGGCATTGGGCGATATGGTAACCGCGGTCTTGCTTAGGGCGGATAGCCCCGTCAGGGATATCGCTTTCCTTTTCCAGCATTTTAACCGCGATGGGAGATGTCTTTAGCAGTAATGAGCGTTCGAGTTCTTCACCATAACGATTATAGTCACTGATTGTTGGCATGATATTCCTTTCTGCAGTTATTTCTTCACCAAAACGCCGCTTAACTTTTGCGCGAAGGAATTATACGCGGTTGCATCATAACGTTCAATATTGCCTTCATCGCAGAGCTTGACCAGCTCGGGGTCTATCGGCAGTTGTCCCAGCAGGGGAGCGCCGGCGGACTGCGCCATTTCTCCGCCGCGGCTTTGGCCGAATATCTCCATCTTCTTGTTGATTTCCGGTATATAAAGATAACTCATATTCTCGATAACGCCGAGAATCGGTTTCTCCATCTTTCTGGCCATATTTACGGCTTTGCGCACCACCATAGCCGTCAAATCCTGCGGGGTGAAGACAATGATGATGCCGGATATAGGGAGCTGCTGCATCACGGTAAGCGGGGCATCCGCCGTGCCCGGCGGCAGGTCAACAATCATGTAATCCAGATTCCCCCACAGTACATCCTCCCAGAACTGGGTAATGGTGTGCCCGATAAGCGGGCCGCGCCAGATAACGGCGTCATCCTCGGTAGGGAGCAGGAGATTAAGGGACATTACCTCGATACCCGAATGAGACGGTATCGGCAGCAGGCCGTTTTCCGCTATAGCCGGCGGGCCGCTGATGCCGAACATTTTGGGGATGCTGGGGCCGGTGATATCGGCATCCAGAATACCCACCTCATGACCCTGACGACGCAAGGCTATGGCGGTCAGGCTGGAAACCAGGGACTTGCCTACGCCGCCTTTTCCGCTCATTATCGCGATGACATTCTTGATATTGTTCAGCTCTTTAGGCTTGGCATCGGCATAGTCCAGTTGAATTTCCTTCACTCCATCCAGCTTGCCCGCCGCTTCCTTTATTTTTTCGGCGAGCCATTCTCGTGTGCCTTGCATCAAGGCGGCGTTGGCCAGAGTGATATTTACTTTAGCGCCATCTATATTGATATTTTTAACGAGATTCATCTTGACCAAATTGCGTTTAACCCCGGGGACAATTATTGTTTCGAGCATTGCGTTAACTTTGTCTGGTGTGGGCATAATTCTCCTTTGTATTCTAGTGCAGTTTTTCCATCAGATTGGGCAGGCTGCCGTCAAGATATAGCTTTACCGCTTCATCGATATTTTGAACATCGGTGATAACCGTCTCGATGCCGCGGCTCTTCATGCTATCGTAAGCGCCCCACCCCATGCCTCCGGCCAAAAGCACCTGGCAATCGTTGATGCTCTGCGCCATCTGGGCATGTTTTGACTGGGAATCAGCATCATAGCCGTGGCGCTCACCGTGCGCCGGTTCAGCATGCGGCATGGCGGCGAAATGCTGGTGCCCCATTTTGTTACGGGTTTCTTTGTTCACCACTTTACCGTTTTCTACCGTGGCTACCACATACAGCGGCGCCCGCCCGAAGTGCTGGCTGATGGTGGTTCCGTCTTCAGATATTACCGCGATTTTCATTATTTATTCACTCCTTTATTTTGTTTTTAACTCGTATCTTGGCTTGCCTTGAATAAACGAGATTTTTACCGATACCTGTTTCCCTTCAGCAAGGTGTTTTTCCGATTCTTCCCGGAGCGGTTGAAACTCCGGCGATGCTAAAAAGTCAATCAAAGCCTGATATTTATACTGGATATCCTCATTAGTCCCCTCGTCGCGCAGCAGTTGCATCAAGCAACTATTCAGTTCCTGCTCGCTCAAACACTTGAGGCATTTGCCGGATATTTCATTGGTGGAATACCTCGGTTCGAGGTCGTAAGATTCCATATAGTTCGCCTCGCTTTTTTAGTACGTCATGACACAAACGCTGTGTACTACTTTCATGTTATTTTCACGGCAGAAATTAATGGCCTTTTCGCTTTCAGAACCTGGCTGCAGCCAGATGCGGTCCAAACCGATTTCTTTACATTGTTCCAGAATTTGCTCGGTGGCCGCCGGAGGAACAACAAAATCCACAACATCTACTTTAACAGGAACATCGCCGATACTGGCATAACATTGCAAGCCTTCCAGTTCCTTTAATTTAGGGTTTACCGGATATACTTTATACCCCCGGCTTATCAGATTTTTCACAATCCGGTTACCGTACTTCTCGGGGTTGTCTGTCGCGCCAATCACCGCGAATTTTTCTTGGGCCATGAACTCTTTTATCAAGTCTTGCATTCCCGTACCTCCTTTATTGCCGCTGGCAATGCCCGCCGCCGGAACAGGGCGGTTTCTCACACCGTTCTTCACGGCCGCAGCAAGTTTTCCCGCCGCGGTTGACCTTTTCTATCACTGCCGCCGGAGACGATAATCTTCTTTCCATCTCCCGGCCGCAGTCCGGACACTCGGGAGGCCGCGGGCTAAAGAACCCTTGGACCAGGACTTCAGAAACCCGGCCGCAGGTCTGGCACTTATATTCGTATATCGGCATGATGCCCTCCATTATTAGCTTTTAATCTTGCAACGATATTCTGCCAGAGCAGTTTTATTTGATGGCTTACGCTGCCCTGGGAATATTTAACGACCGGCAATCCCTTTATCATTGCATCGGTAACTACTTTATCGAACGGAATCCGGGCCGCAATATCTATCCCTTGCGCCCGGCAATATTCTTCTATCTGGCGGCGGTTAGCCTCATTAATGTTATATTTGTTGATGCACACCGCGGCCGGCACATTAAAATGACGGCATACATCGAGAACACGCTCCAAATCATGAATTCCTGATAATGTTGGTTCCGTTACCAGTAGAGCGAGCCTGGCGCCGGAAAGAGAAGAAATAACCGGACAGCCTATACCCGGCGGGCCGTCACAAATAATGTAAGCCGCGCCTTGATTTTCCGCCAGCACTCGGGCCTTTTGCCTGACGGATGCTACCAGCTTGCCGGAATTTTCCTGGGCGATTCCCAGTCTGGCATGCACCAGCGTGCCGTAAGCGGTATCGGAAACAAAGCACTGCCCGGCAACGTTTTCCTGCATCATGATTGACTCGTTAGGGCATACATTCATACAGAAGCCGCAGCCCTCACACGAAAGAGCATCCACTTTATAATCTTTAATCGCCTTAAAACGGCATACTTCCTGGCATAAACCGCAACGCAGGCATTTATCTTTATTGATTTCCGCAGTTTGGCCGCCGCGGAAATCGTGTTGTTCGCGGATAGCTGGCTGTAATAGCAGATGAAGGTCAGCGGCATCTACGTCGCAATCGGCCAGCACCTTGTCTTCAGCCAGTACTGCCAGCGAGCCGACGATGCTGGTCTTGCCCGTGCCGCCTTTACCGCTTAAGACTACGATTTCTTGCATCTGCCTGCTCCCGGGCCTGGTGATAAAGCGCGATAAAATTTTTCTTCCATTGTGTCATTCCCTCAACCATAGTTATGCCTTTGGAATACAAATAGGCTACTTCAGTATTAAGAGGAATAGTCATCAATACCGGTATTTTTTCTTTTAAACAAAATTCATCTAATTTTTCTGTATCAGGGCCGGCGCGGTTGATAATGATGCCGCAGGGTACACCCAGTGTTTTTACCGTGGCAACGGCGAGGGTAAGGTCATTCAGCCCGAAGGGCGTTGGTTCCGTCACCAATAAACAGAAATCGCTCCCCTTTATCGCTTCCACGACCGGACAGGATGTTCCCGGCGGCACATCGATTATCGTAATACCATCATCGTTCGCCTGCTCTTTAACTTTCCGGATGACCGGCACCGGCATGGCCTCACCCACGTTTAGTTTACCCTGGATAAAACTGATACCATCCGTCGCTCCATATTCGATAGCTCCAATTTCATTAGCCTCTTCGGTAATTGCGCCCGCCGGGCACAAATAGCTGCAAGCGCCGCATCCGTGACAGAGATGGGGGAAAATGAGGACGTTGTGGGGAAACACGGCCATAGCATGATAGGCGCATACCTCGGCGCATTTACCGCAATGGGTGCACTTTTCCTCGTTTACTTTCGGTACAGGTATCGAGACTGTTTTGCTTCCGGTAAAGGCCGGCCTTAAAAAAATATGGTCGTTTGGCTCTTCGACATCGCAGTCTAAAATCTGGACCTTATATTTATCTTTGAGAGAAAAGGCGAGGCTGGTGGCTACCAGGGTCTTGCCGGTCCCTCCCTTGCCGCTGGCTACCGAGATTATCATATTATCCCCTGGTCATTTTTGTCCCGCATTTAGGGCAGCTTACTGAATAACAAGGTATGCCGGGACTGTGCGGCACTTTCCCGCCGCATTTAGGGCATACACAATTTCCGCCGGGCCCGGCTCCGGCCCGGTTGCCTTGCATTCGGCCGCCTCTTTGACCACTGCCGGTCGGCGGCCCCATGCCATCTCCTCCTGGCATCACGGCACCTCCAAAATATATTTATCCTCTCCCCATGCCTCCGCCACGGCCCATACCCCTTCCGCCGGTACCAAAGTGGCCGGCAACATTCGGCTGGGAGCTGGCTATCAGCTTACCGGATTTGTAGCTCTGAATGGCGTCCTTCACTTTACCGGAAATGCCGGTAAAAACCTGGATACCGGCCGCTTGCAATGTTTGATACGCATTCGGGCCGCAGTTACCGGTGATAACTGCTTCAATCCCCTTACCGGTGAGAGTTTGCGCGGTGGCTATACCGGCGCCGCCGCCCGCGGCCGCCCCGGAGTTTCCCAGGGTTTCATACTTTAGCGTATCAGGGTCAACAATAACGAAATATTGGCACCGGCCAAACCGCGGGTCGATATCCGCTTCGAGATTGGGAGCGGTGGTCGTAAATGCTATTTTCATAAACTACTCCTTATCGTTTGCTTCCAGGTCACGTATCCTTGAAGCGATTTTTTCTAGTTCCCGCTTCATTTCTCCGGCCTGTCTTTTCAGTAAATCGAGTTCCTGCTCGTTTGTCATTGGCGTCCGGTAGGCCGGGAATGGCGTATCGTGGTAGGATAAACCCGGATACTGGCAGCGGGGTAAGCCGCCTCTGCCTCTCCCGATATAAGGATAGGGCGGCGAACTGCCTCTGAAACCAAATCCTGAACCCCCCGCATAACGGCGCCCCGTTGCTTTCCCTCCGTACATATTTGACCTCCTTTGTTCAGTCATATCTATCTGTCATCGTCAGCAATCTTATGCCTGAAATCTGGCGGAATGTCGCTCCCTGACTAACGCTGTGCAGTACGCTTTCCGGGTCGGCCACTACCGTGCCTGAAACAGCGCTGATACCGTAATCGAACAATACCGGAGATAAAGGCGCCGTTCCGCCCAATATCACGATATAGGCTTGGGGGTTACATAATAAAAGTAATCGTTCGATGGTGTGATTGATGAAAGCCGTGCCGGTAATTCCCACCACATCGGCCTGTGGTATCAGGTTTTTAGCTTCGCTTTCGGGATGGTCGCCTTCTTGCGGGTTTTTCTCGATTACCCATAGTGCTTTAGCGGCCTTCCGTAACCTGGGCACGAACGGGAAATGCCCGACGATAGCCACTCTCTTTCCTTCTCCATTCTTTATAAGCAGGTCGGCGGCATTCAATTCGGCGCAGAGTTTTTCATTTACTTCCAGCAGGGAGTTGATAGCCGCCATGCCGATAGCCGCCTCCATCTGGCTGGATGCTTTGGCTAAAGCCGCTAAAGCTTTAGAATCTTTAGCCAGTAAAATCCCGGCTTCATTTACCGGAGCGTGATTATGATGAGGGCCGGGTTCATGCGGGGTCGAAGCCAGCCCGCAATGGCGGGTTACCACCGCCGTTTGAAATGGCCCGATTCTGATATCCTTTACCGAGTAGGAATAATTTAAGGAAGATAGTAAATTATCGATGATTTTCATGTCACGATATTCCTTACTTAAAATTGCCTTCCTCTGCCGCGTGCTCTGCTGTTAAAACCAATTCCAGCCGGCAAGACCGGCTCAACACTGGGCTCCCGGCATTTAGGACATAATTCTGGCAATGCGGCAACCGGTGTATCCAGTTCCCATTCATGACCGCGGTGACAACGGAACCGCCGCCATGTCATCTGGAAATTGCCGCCTTCGATCCTTATCGCTTTACCATTAAGCAGGGCATCAGCTATCTTTTGCCGTGCGGAGGCCAGGATGCGCTGGAAAGTAGGACGGGAGACGTTCATTTTTTCAGCTCCCTGTTCTTGTTCAAGCCCCTCCAGGTCTTTCAGACGCAAAGCCTCCGCCTCTTCTACAGACATAGAGACTTCTTCCAGATTTCTTAATGGCACGCCGGCGGGTTTAAAGTAAGTAACATTTGGTAAGAATTCTACCCGGCGGCATTTTTGCGGTCTAGACATTCTTTCCTCCTGAATTATGAGCATATGCTCATTAAATATATTAACAAGGAGATAGTGTTTTGTCAATTATTATTTTTATTACAAATTGTAAGGGAGCGAGGGAGGCGGCAGTCGCCACCTTTGCAAGGCTGCGTGGTGTAGAAGGCCGGCATTTTAAATCTGAACGCTCTAGCCATTGATTGCTTTTATTTCATACTCCTTACATCTATGTAATCTCACTGCATCCACCCGGGAGTCACCATACTGAATTAGCAAACAATTTCCTTATGCTCCAACGGCAGAATAATATGTTGAACTAAATTGAATTAGAGGCTGTACTGTGCTTAAATATAGAGCAATCATATCTAAAAAAATGATGGAAGGAGATAAAAATGGCAAAAGGAAAATATGATAAATATTTCTTAAAAGAACCCTGGGGAATAATCCACCCGGGTACACCTCCTGATTCGCCGGTATATATAGGCATAGGGCAACATGAACGCGTTAAAGGGTGGGATGAGCCCCTGGTACAGGTGCTGCGTCCCATTTATAGGCCATTCTTTATGATTCCGCAACCCCACCAGCACGCCGTTGCAGAAATCCTGTATTTTATCGGCGGCGACCCCATGAACTTTAAAGAATTCGGGGCAGAGGTCGAATTCACGGTTGGCGAGGGGAAGGACGCGGAAATGCATGTTATCAAGAATACCACCTGGGTATATGTCCCGGGTAACGTACCGCATTGCCCGCTCAATTTCAAGAAGGTTGATAAACCGATTATGTTCGGCCATATCATGTTTGCAGAATCTTTTGATTCCGTTATCATCGGCCAAAATTTCACCAAATAAGGCAAGCAAAAATAAGCGCAATCTGTCAGGGTTTATCTTTTAAAAAATACGTGCGGGATGTTTAGTGAGAATGTTGGCTAATTAATTATAGCCGGTTTTAACGGTTTAACGTCCTGTTTCACGGTAACTGTCTAAAGAAAAGGCGGAGGTTGTTTGCCCCCGCCTTTTTTCTTACGGCACGGGATTCGGAGAACCGGTAGTTTAAATCCGCCCCGGTTAACGCCGGTCTATTTGAGGTCGTAATGGCCCCAGACGGGTATGATATGAACGGGCGCGCCCGGTTTTTGGGAGCCGGGAGGCGGCGGAGGTTTAAGATATTCCGGCGGCCGGGCAATTACCATATGTATGGCGTCCTGCTTGCATTTTAAGACACACAACCCGCAACCCTTGCATTTCTCGGGGGAGATATATGCCTTGTGCTTTTTAGAGCCGGTGACAGGTTTCATCTCGATGGCTTCGAACTTACACCGCGCGATACAGACCTCACAGCCTTTGCACTTGTCTTCATCTACCACCGCCAGGAAACGGTTGGGGGTCATAAGATCGAACCTCTTTTCGCGGGTGATGGGGAAGAGATTTTCGCAGCAGCAATCGCAGCAATAGCAGTCGCCCCAGTGGACGAGCCCGTCATCTTCGGCCTCCAGCGCCGTGTCGATGGATTCGGCCAGTGTGAGCTCTTTCAACAGGCGGCCCGGCTGATTAAGATAGTATTCCCCCCTCGGCCGGTCGAAGCAGGCAAAACAGGTCATGATCGGGTGGTTGCAGATGCCCCACGTTACCCGGCAGCCGCAGGGCGCGATGATTCTCCGCTTGGCTTGTTCGATTCTCAAGCGGAAGTTCTCTTCCGGCATGATGTCATCCTTATTCAGGTTGGTGCTGCGCTCCAGCGCCTCGATGGCCGGGGATATCGGCAGGTTTCGCCCGGTGTGCTTTATCATCTGCTCGGTATGCTCCAGGAACATGTAGGACCACTCCTTCCGGAAGAAATCGTTCCACAGCTCCTTGACCTTCTGCGGTATGGCGTTCGGGCCCGTGTGCGGCGCGGTATCCCCCACGGACTCGTGGTGGTACGCCAGCAGGCTGGTATGGAAGGCGAACTGCGTGGCGCCTCTGGTCAGCGCCCCGTTGTCCACCAGCTTATCCAGCATTTTAGCCAGCCTTTTCTCCTCCATTTTTAGTTTTACGGCCAGTTCCCGGCAGGTCGCCGGGGTGAACAGTTCGCGGCAGACCGTGGCTTCTTCGGGGCTGAAGGACGCTTCCAGTATCCTGACAAACCGTTCCGAATTCGGGACCCCGAGTTTGACCGCTAAATCAGTGTAAATCTTGTTTTCGCTCATGGATATCTCCTCTTTTGCCTTCCAACGCTTATCCGCACAACCGTCTTGTATTTTGATGTTACGTTACTATAATCTCTCCGATAAGTCAAAAAAGTTGAAAAAAACAAAAAACTGAAGCGCCGTTTTCAGCCAAGATTTAACATAACACTAAAAACTGACTGCTGAAGCTGATTAACTTTGATTAGTTTCTCCCAAATAATAATACCCTTACTCTCTTCTTCCGCCTAACCTCTCCCCTTGCGGGAGATGAATGAAGCGGTGATCGGGTAATGGCACCCTTACTTCTTTAGCTTTATACCACTTCCAGGCTTTCGAGATATAGCTCGCGACCGCCGACAATATCCACCTGCGTCTCTTGACAATCCGGGCAGCGGAAGTTGAGGTTTTCAGCGGTAAACTCCTTACCGCATCTGCGGCAGCGCAGTCGGGCAGGCACGTGCTTAAAATCAAGGACAGCTTCGGCAGCGATGGTGTCTTTTCTTAAAAAACTAAAGTAAAAGTCCATCGACTCGTCCACCGCGCCGGAAAGCTCGCCGATAACCAGGTTTATCTTAACGATTTTACTGGCTTTGGCCCTCTCCGCATTTTCCAGCGCCAGAGCTAAAAGCGATTCAACAATACTTTGTTCGTGCATGATAAATCCGGCAGCCCAGACCAATGAGCCGCGTTCTGGAAGAAGGTTTGAGATAATTATAGGCAAATGGGGCGATTAAGTCTATCGATACCGGCAATAAAGTAAGCCCCCCGACTAATGAAGCCGGGGGGCTTACTTTAGTTGGATTTATAAGATAATTCTTTTGCGCGGATTATACCCAGCCGCGCAGTTTCATGGCTTCTACCACGCGCTCGACAGCTCTAACGTAAGCCGCCTGCCGCATGTTTATCTTGTACTGTTTGCTGGTTTGCAGGACGGAGTGGTACGCCGCCGTCATTTTCTTGTCCAGGCGCTCGTAAACGTCGTTGATGTCCCAGATATAGTCGTAGAAGTTCTGCACCATCTCGAAGTAAGAGACGGTCACGCCGCCGGCGTTGCACAGGAAGTCCGGTATAACATGAACGCCGTTCTTGTACAGGATATCATCGGCATCGGGGGTAGTGGGGCCGTTAGCCAGCTCGGCCACGATTTTCGCCTTGACTTTTGAGGCGTTCTTCTTGGTGATAACATTCTCGATGGCTGCCGGGATAAGGATATCCACGTCCATTTCCAGCAGTTCGTCGTTGGTTATCTTGTCGCCGCCGGCCAGTTTGCAGACCGTGGAGGTTTCTTCCTTGCAGGCGAACGCCTTTTCCGGGTCGATGCCTTTCATGTTGCAGACCGCGCCCTGGCTATCGCACACGGCTACAACTTTACTCCCGAACATTTCTTTGGCCAGGCGGGCGGCGTAATAGCCGGCGTTGCCGTAGCCGTGCACGGCGACGGTAGCTTTCTTCAGGTCGATGCCGAGTGCTTTGGCGGCTTCGCGGATGGTGTACATGCCGCCTTTAGCGGTAGCATCGCCGCGGCCCGGTGAACCGCCGATGGACAGCGGCTTGCCCGTGATGACGCCGAACTGCGGTTTCTGGGCGATGACCGAATACTCGTCCATCATCCAGGCCATAATTTGGGGGGTGGTGTATACATCCGGGGCGGGGACATCTTTTTGCGGCCCGATGAAGGAATAGACCGCGCGGATGTAGGCCCGGCTCAACCGTTCCAGTTCACCCGCGGACATTTCTTTGGGGTTGCAGATAATGCCGCCTTTGGCGCCGCCCAGCGGGATATCTACCACGGCGCATTTCCAGGTCATCCAGCAGGCCAAAGCCCGCACTGTGTCGATTGTCTCCTCCGGGTGGAAGCGGATACCGCCCTTGGTGATGCCCCTGGCGTCGTTGTAGTGTACTCTGAAGCCCTGGAATACTTTCACTTTGCCGTTGTCCATGCGTACCGGCAGGGATACATGAAGCTCGCGCATCGGGTTCTTGAGGATTGCCGTGACCGCCGGGTCCAGCTTCATGATTTTGGCGCACTGGTCAATTTGCGCCTGCGCCATTTCAAAAGGATTCATTTTCCCATCGGTGGTTGCTGCCATTGTTGCTCCTCCTGCTTTATTGTCGATTATTTTTTTACCCGCTAGTTCATAGCCAGGTTATTATTTCCTGCAAGCATTATTTAGCGGGAATGCCTTAAACCTTCTCCAGCTTTACCAGTTGCTGATAATCTATCACGGTACTCATGGCGTGGTTATCGCTCTCGATGCCGGCCTCATGGGCCGCCGCCACCGGGTTCAACCCCCCGATGAGGATTACCCCCACCCGGTTGAGTTCCACCGCCATTTCACAGACCGGCTCGCTGACGTTGCCCATCAGGAACAGCCCGCCGAGCCCGGCATTTTTTAGTTTGGCGGCTATTTCTTCGGCCATGGGACGGCAGACCGCCGGGATTTCCCGGAAATTGGCCAGTATTTCGCCGTTGCCGGTTGCCACCGCCTGGTTGACGGTGGTCATGTTGGCGCGGATAAAAATTTCCGATGGGTCCAGCGAGCTTCCGGCATAATTAATCAGTTCCGTGAACCGCAGCGGTTGGTGGTTGCTTATCTGCAGGATGCCGCCGAATTTTGAATCCACCGGCACCCCCGCTTTGAGCAGGGTGCCGTTAACGACGATGCTGCAGACCGTAGCCAGCGCTATCTTGCCCTCCGGCACCACCATATCCCCGATACTCTCCCCCTCTTTGGCCGTCGCCACAAGGTCGCTAACGCACAATCCCGCTTTAAAGATATTTTTCATTATCTTCAAAGCTTTGGGGAATTGTTCTTTGGCAAATAAGGAAATGTTTACCGGAATCAGCCCGGTATGCGTGTCCCAGTTAAAGCTGGTGCGGAAAGCCAGCGACTCGATTCTGGAAAAGGCAAACCCGACCTTGTCATTAACGAGCGCTTTGTTGAGTTCTATCTGCCCGAGTTCGGTGATGACCCGCCCGTCCCGGCGGCCGACCAGTTTGGTCAGGCCTTTTTCATCCGTCATACGGAGGTGGTATCTGACCGCTCTTTCCGTCAGCTCGATGCCGAGGTCTTTCAGAGAACGGGCAATAACCCGGGCGCCCTGCGCCTGCTGGGAAGCCCCCAATACTTTCAATATGGAAAATACCTTGCGCTCGATACCTGTCGTTTCAAAGCTCATAAACAAAAAAATACGGCAATAGCTTACCGTTTCCCTACTATAACTTAAAATCGGATTGATTGTCAAGCAGGGAGAATAAGAGCGATGAGGAAAAAACAGGAAACAGTAACCCCCAAAATGACCAATGACTAAATACCAGACGTCATTCCCGCGCAGGCGGGAATCCAGCGGAGAGCCAGGTTACATGCCGCGTCTTTTAGTATCTTCTGGCCGGAGTAACATTGGCTATCGGTTATTTTAACGGGGCGCCGCATTTATCGCAGAACTTTTCGTTGGCGGTTACGGGGTCGCCGCATTTGGGGCAGAACTTGGGGCCCGGCTTGGCCGCTAAGGATGCGCCGCATTTGCTGCAGAATTTGGCTTTCCCGTCATTCTGTGTGCCGCACTTGCCGCAGGTAACCGTACCCGCGGAGGCAGGTTGAACTGGAGCGGGTGGCGGCGTTGTTGCCTCGAACGGGCGCGTCCCCAGGTTATACAACAGTTCCGGCAACTGCGAGGTCGATATCGAGCTTATCTGGATGCTGGGCTTGCCGTTTTCTTCGGTTAATTGCGTTAGTAACAGCGTTGACAGTCCGCGGAATAGCGCCAGCTGGGTTTTTTCTATGGCGCCGGCGTTGGCTGTCAGGACTTTTATCCCGAAGAACCCCGCCAGAGGGAAAGCGCGGTAAGCCAGAGTGGTCAAGCTATCGCTCAATTCCCCTCCCTCCCCGATGATGCCTTCGCTTTGCAGAATACGGAAACCTTCTGCTGCTGTCGCTTCGGTAATGGTAAAATCCAGCGGCATCGCGTTATATGCCACGGGACTGTACCAGCTGAAGTTGGTATCCAGTTTGCTTTCCTGGATAATCCGGTTTACTTCTTCCGCGGTTGCCGTAACGGCGGCCTCATGGCGGTGTTCCAGCGCCGCCTTTAGTTGCTCCTCGCGGTAGATATCCAGTGCCGCGAAGAATACAGGCATGGCGGCGGGATTAGCCTCGATATTTAGCGTGGCGGTGTCTTTTATCTCCGTAAAGACCAGTCTTTGTGTCATCAGGTCGGTGATGTCCTGGGGGGAAACAAAATAGGCAATGTTGCTGGTGCCGTTCATGCTTGTGAAAGAAACCAGCCGGTCTTTGCCTGCGGCGGCGTAGGCTTTACTAAGGCTGATACCGTCCGGGTTGCCCCAGAGCAGGTCTATTTCCGAGGCCGGGTTGGCGAGGATGCTCAAAGCTTCTATGCAGGCAGGAGTAGGGCGGTTGGTGGCATCGGTCAGCCCGGCAGTCCGCAGGTTGCGCAAAGCATCAGGCGGTGCAACCTTGCCGCTTATTTGTGCCAGCGGCGATGTTTTTCCCGGCTTGATGCCGGCCGTGTTCAGGAGCGCCAGCAGTTCACCGTCGGTGACGGTGGCTTTGGTTACTTCCATGGTCTTTTCATCGTTTACCATAATCACATCCCCATTATCTTTTTATAGTCGCTCAAGAGCTGCTCTTTGCTGCCGCCGTACCCAACCTTTTTCATGGCGGCGTCTACGGAATAGCCCTGTTTCTTTATGAGGTCGGCCACTTTAGCCGCATCGGGCGGCTGATAATTTACTTTTTGGGTTGCCTGGAAATGTTCTACGTATTTCGTGCTGTATTGCCCGGCGCTCCGGGAAACGGTCTTGGAGCCGTTGGTAATCTGGTTGTCCAGCGTTCCGCCTTTAGCCAGGTCCTTTTTAAAGAAGTTCTGGTAATTGGTCTGGGCGCTTTTTACGTCGCTGGCGTTCATCCGTGAAAGTAGCGATGTTGAAGTCTGCGGCGTCTCCCGTGTGATGTTGGTCACGCCTTTGACGTTGCGTATCATGATATCAGAGCCGGATGTCTCATTGTAATGCTGGACGAACTTTAAAGCCCCGCCCTCGTAGGCGCCCCGCGCGCTCGTCCCTGCGCCGTAGACGTTGGCGTCGATGGCCGTCGCCGATGTCCCCTGGGCCTCCAGGCTGGCGTTGAACCTTTGCTCATAGAACTGGTTATATTTTGAGGAGCCGAATTCTACGGTATGGTCGAAATCGCTCTTCAGCGAGTTCCAGCCGGGGTTGCCGGGCTGGGCGTGCGTGCCGGTCTGCCGGATAAAGAACGGATTTTCCGCCGTATTCACGCCGTCTTTGGCCATCTCTTTCATTACGGCTTCGGTAGCCTCGTTCCTGGCGTTTTCGTAGACTTTCTGCTTGGCCACGCCCATGACCTCTTTGACCCTGTTGGGTACCAGCTTGGAGTTTTCCGCCAGCAGCTTTCTGAATTCCGCGTTATTATTGAGTTCCATGGCCAGCCTTTCCGCATGGTCTAATTTGGCGGCGGCTGTCTCTCCCGCCCTCACCACCTCGGAGCTTCGCATGAAAGCGTCACGGGTGGTATGCCCCTGCCGGGCCAGCTGGTCGATGGTGGAAAGTTCGGTCTTGAGGCCATCGTTGATCCGTCCGATACGCCACATATTCACGGTATCTTTCACGTCGTCGATCACCGGCTTGGCGTATTTGACCAGCCGGCCGCTTTCGCCCAGCGCCAGGGATATACCGGAATGCGCGTAGCCGTCCGTTACCGCTCTTAATGTGGATTTATCCTGGTTAATGCTGTCCCGCATCGTGGAAACTGCCGAGATGGGGTTGAGCGCCATTTCCGAATAGCCGCCGGTGAGAAACCCGAGCCCTCCCCTGACCGCAATGCCGGTCCAGCCCTGCGTGCTTTGCCTGACCGTATCGTAATAGGCATCGGAAACGGTATAGTCCTGCAGCTTCGGCCCTTGGGTATCCCGGTTAATCCAGTGCTTCAGGGTGCCTTCCAGCCGGTTGAGTTCGCGCAGATTTATCTCGCCGTCGGCGCCGATGATTTTTTCTCCCGCGCCGTTGACGAATTCAATCAGGCGGCTATCGTTAGCGACGATGCCCCTTAGTTTATTCAGCCTGTCCAGCCGCGCTCTGTTTCTTCTTCCCTCCGCCAGGTTCCGCGCGGCTTCTTCGATTGTTTTGGGTTCCGGCTTCTTGCCGCCGGCTGTCTTTTGGGGCGTCTTGCCTTTTTTCATACGGCTCCTGACGAGCAGGCCGCCGCCGGCCACCGCCGCTCCCCCGATGACAACAGCCGCGATTGCCCCTCCGCCGCCGGACGATGAGCCGCTGGAAGAACCGCCCCCGAAATTAATATTGATGGTATCCTGGGCGAGGTCATAATTATAGTATTTCCATAATCCCTGGTCGTTGACACCTCTGGTCACGTAGAGAATGGCCTTTAGTTCATACCTCCCGGGCGTTTGCCCTGCGGATTGCATATTTTCAAATTTTGATGTCATATTGACTTCTATTGCGAAAGAGCCCTCGGAACCGGAAACATAGCTTTCCGTAGTATAAAAACCTAAGAATCCGCCCCCGTCGAGCGACGTAAGCTCGATAACTACTTTATATCGGTCGGACGCCTGGACGTCATAAACCGCGTAATCTCCTGATACCTCGAACCACGCGGGCAGGGAATCGCCGCTTTGAGGAAAAGTTATCTGTATATCGCCGCCGTCGGCGTTAACCCTGCCTGCGCCTGAAAACAAGGCGGAGATAATCGCCAGCAAACAAGCCGCGGCGAGTATCGGCCGGAATAACAGGGCGTATTTCTCTCTCTTTATCATCTTATAGCCCCATTATCTTTTTAAAATCGTTCAGGAGTTGCTCTTTATTACCGTTATAGCCGACTTTCTTCATGGCGTCATCCACGGAATACCCCTGTTTTTTAATGAGGTCGGCCACTTTGGCAGCGGGCGGCGGTTCGTACTTTACACTGCCGGTCTTCTGGAAATTCTCCACGTAGTTTGTGCTGTATTGCCCGGCATTCCGGGAAACCGTCTTGGAGCCGTTGACTATCTGGTTATTAAGGTCGCCGCCTTTGGCGATATCTTTCTTAAAGAAATTTTGATAATTTTCCCCGGCGCTTTTCACATCTTCCGGTTTCATTTTGGAAAGCAGGGAAGTAGACGACTGCGGGGTCTCCCGGGTGATGGTGGTGACGCCCTTATCGTTGCGTATCATAATATCGCTGCCTGATGTCTCGTTATAATGCTCGACGAATTTTTTAGCGCCGCCGGTATAAGCGCCCCGGGAACTCGTGCCTTCACCGTAAACGTTGGCGTCGATGGCTTTGGCGGAGGTGCCCTGGCCTTCCAGGTTGGCGTTGAATTTCTGCTCGTAGAGCTGGTTATATTTGGCGTTGCCGAACTCCACCGTGTGGTCGAAGTCGCTCTTTACGGAGTTCCAGCCGGGGTTGTTGGGCTGGGCGTGCGTGCCGGTCTGCCGGATGAAGAACGGATTTTCCGTGGAAACGCCGTCTTTCCCCATCTGGTTCATCACGTCATTAACGGCGTCGTTCCTGGCTTGCTGGTAGACTTTCTGCTTGGCGGTGCCCATGACCTCTTTGACATTGGAGGGAATGAGGTCGGAGTTTTCCGCCATCAACTTGCGGAACTCCGCGTTATTGTTCAGCCTCAAGGCTTCCTGTTCCGCGCTGTTCAGCTTATAAGCGGGTGTCTTGCCCGCTTTAGCCACATCGGTACTTTTCATAAAAGCGTTGCGGGTCATCTGGCCTTCCGTCTGCTTCGCCAGTTGGTTGACGGTGGAAATCTCTGAAGAAAGCTCGGAGTTTACTTTAGAGAGCTTGGTAAGGTTGTAGGATTCCTTAACATTATTGATATATGGTTTGGCGTATTTGACCAGGCGGCCGCTCTCCCCCAGCGCCAGCTCGGTTCCTGATTGGGCGTAGCCTTTCGTTACCGCCACTAAGGTGGAATCGCCCTGCATGATGGATGTCCGCATGGTGGAGACCGCGGAAATGGGATTCAGCGCCATTTCGGAATAGCCGGCGGTCAGGTAAGCCGCCCCCACCCTCACCACAATGTTCTTGGATCCCTGGTCCACTGTGTCATAAAACGCGTCCGAGTAGGTATAGTCCGGCGTCTGGGGCAGCATTTTGTCCCGGATTATCCATTTCTTCAGCGTGCCTTCCAGCCGGTTCAGCTTGTTGGCATCGACGATGCCGTCCTTCACGATGGCGTTGCTGGCCTCATGCGCGAAGTCGGAAAGTTTGGAGTCTCCGGCCACGGCCTGTTTTAGCTGTGTCAGTCTGTCAAAACGTTCTTTATTGCGCAGCGCCTCGGAGTATTTGGCGGAGGCTTCGACGATGTCCTTGGGGCGGAAGTCTTTGTTCCTCTCCGCCTGCGCTTTCATTTGATTGACAATGCCCTGGTTGGCGGAATGATTATTGACCCATTCTTCCCACGATGCTTTGGTCTTGCCCTGGCTGACTTCCTGCTGCCAGGAAGTATAAGCGGATGACCAGGAAGGCCGTCCGTACTCATCCTGGAAGTTGTTCAGCCGCGGCGGGCCCAGGCGGGAATTAAGGTATTGTTCAAAACTTGACCAGTCTTTCCGCTGGTCCGGCGATGCTTTATCCCACCATTCCTGGTAGAGGTTTTTTGAGGTTGGAGGCACTGCCGCCCCTTTGCCCCGCCCCCGCAGCATTTTAACCCCGATGCCGCCCCCGCCCAGAACCACCGCGCCGCCCCCGACTGCCCCCACCGGGAACCCGCCGGAAACCCGCGACAATGTGGCATCAATCCTGGTAAGCTGTCCGGCGGTTACGGAGATAGTATAGAACCAGTCCTCATAGCCGTCCTTCTTCAGTTGCAGGTCATAGGTGCCGGGCTGTACGTCGGTAATCGTCGTTGGCGCGGTCGTGATTTTTTTGTTGTTCAGGTAGACATCGACCCCCGCCGGGTCGCTGTAAATGACGATCCAGCCGGTGGCCGTAGTACCCGGCTGCATCACCGCTTTGATATCGTAAATTTCATTGGGATTAAGGTTTACTACTTCAGTGTAGTCCAGGTAGCCTGCCTTGCGCAGTGTCACGGTATAAGTACCCGGCGTGAGGTCGGTAAAGCCGAAGGGGTTATCGATACTATAGTTGGTCTCCACCGTATACCGGCCGTTAATCCATATCTCGGCGTTGCCGGGGGAGGAACTAATATAAATCGCGCCGACGTCGATGCCGGGCGGGATTGTGGTTTCTGCCGGCACAAACGGGTCGGTCGTAAAAACAGGCGGGGCGGTCGTTTCCGGCACCCACGGAGCGTCGGTGATATCTGAATCCTTCGGAGGAAGAGTAACGGTAATCTCATCCACGGCCACAAGCTCGTTATCCATATACTCGCTACCCGACCCGGGTTTTAATTTCCAGCTCCAGAATTCCGCCCTGATCCTGTAACTGCCAGACTGTTTGTCTCCTACCCATACTCTTCTTTCACTGGTACTTTCATGCGGGTAAACACGGGCGGGACTGTAGGCGCCGATACTCTGTTCGTCGAGCCTTGTTTTTTCAGAAAAGTCGTTATAGATATACAGCCTGATGGAACCGGCGTGTTCTTCCGTATCTACATAATAATGTACGGAGATATTGAAATAGTTGTAGTCCAGGGTAATTACATCGCCGTCCGCCGGTGCCACGATATCCACGGACGGCCCGGCGGCATAAACGGGGGGAACCGTTAGAAAAAGAGGCGCAAAAAGAATCAGCCCGGCAATAATGCCGAGCAGTATGCTGAACCTTGATTTTCGGTAGCGCTGGTTGTTAATCTAAGCCTCTTATATCCTCAAAACAGATTCAGGTATTAATTAATCGTAGCAACAAAAGTCTGATATTGTCAATAATCCCCTGTATATTCGGGCGGGAGTAACTGTCAATAGCGTACAATACGCATAAAAGGTTATAAACACGGCATAACCGCTTTCAGCGGCTCTTTTATCATGATATTTTCTTGCCGCATTTCACACAGAAAGCCGAGCCGCTGTCTGCTTTCGCGCCGCAGTTGGTGCAAAAAGCGGCCTGGGGCGGCGGGTTGTAAGACATGGATTGTCCGGCCGGTGGAGGCGGGGGAGCGGTATAAACCGGCTGGCTGGTCTTGGGTTTTCTGGCCTTGCTGATTATCCACCGGATTAACATCCCGAGGGCGAATACTACCAAAAAAGATATGATTGCCTGAACGAGCCACATAGTTTGGAACTGTTCCTTTCTTTGCTTTCTCTTGCGCCGGGCATTTAACCTGCTTGCGCCCGGGCGTTGTTAATGGCCGCCACCCATTCCTTGGTCTTGAGCATGGCCCCGAATTTATATTTTCCCCTTGGCGTCGTCACGGTTACGTGCGACCACCCGCTTTCCACGGAAGTTATTTCGGATAACGGGATGGAAAAGTGCTCTTTGGCTTTGTTGGCTTCCGCGGGGTTGGGGATAAAAAGCCCGGTAGTCGGCGCGATACCGCCCACGCCCTGGAGCGCGCTGGCTTTGAATACCAGGTAGTGCTGGGTTAGCGAGAGCTTGCCGTTGATGGCGCTCATCATGCTTTTGGTATAGGAGATGGGGAAAACGCCGGTATCCATGATGACCGTCTCTCCGGCGGGGATATTTTTATTACCGGCGGCTGGCGGAGGCGCGGCAGACACTTGAGCTTTCAAGTTTCCCTGGAGGCTCTGGCCGCAGTTGGCACAGAAAACGGCGCCCGGCGTAACCTGCCCGCCGCAGCCGGGACAATATTGCGTGCCTACCGGGGCACCGCAGCCGGAGCAAAACTTATCGCCTGACTGTACCGCAGCGCCGCATTTAGTGCAATTCATCGGTCACCTCAATTAAATGAAAAAGACATGCCTGGGCCGGTTCGGGAGACAAAAATGTATATCCTTACCGGCCACTAAGATAATGATACCATTTTTTCAGACTGCAATAAATAATATTTGAACAATTTCTGCCGCAGTCTACGGGCAAATTCATTACAATTTGCTCACAATATCGGCATATAATATAATTAGTTAACTAATTACACTAATTAAGTGATTTTTGGCCATGATTAAACTGAACATCGACGGGCGCGATATTGAAGCGCCGGAGGGGAAAAGTATCCTTGCGGCATCGCTGGATGCCGGGATATATATACCCTTTTTATGCTACCACCCTGACCTCCCGTCCACCGGCGAGTGCGGCCTGTGCCTGGTGGAGGTAGAAGGTAAGGACGAACTTGTTATCTCCTGCAATACGCCCGCCGCCAGCGGCATGAAGGTAATAACGCAATCGCCCGGGCTGAAGGAGGCCCGCCGCCTGGCGATGGAAAAGATTCTGGAAGGCCACCCCGCCGACTGCGGTACCTGTAATAAATACCTCAACTGTGAATTACAGTCGCTTAAGCAGTACATCAGCGAGGATGAATACAAGACCACCCGGCACGCCCGGCTCTTCGCGGTGGACTCCTCCAACCCGCTCTTTACCATCGACCCCAATAAATGCGTTTTATGCCAGCGCTGCGTGCGGGCCTGTAAAGACCTTCGGGGTGTTGGGATACTCGTTGAAAAAGAAAAAGACGGGGACCGGTATATCGGTAGAGAAGATGATAAATCGCTGGCGGAAGCCGGCTGCCGTTTTTGCGGCGCCTGTGCGGAGGTCTGCCCCTCCGGCGCCATCATGGATAAAGAGGAACTGTTCAAAGGCAAAAGCCGCAAAGCCGCCCGTGTGCCCTGCAAATATACCTGCCCGGCGGAAATCGATGTCCCCCGCTACCTGCGGTTTATCCGGGAGAAGAACTATGCCGCCGCCGCGGCGGTGGTGCGGGAAAAAGCGCCCTTCCCCCTGGTGCTGGGTTATGTGTGCGACCACCCCTGCGAGGACATTTGTAGAAGGGGCGAGGTCAACCGGGCGGTGTCTATCCGCGACCTCAAGCGTTACGCGGCGGAGCGTGACGAAATCGTGAAGCAAGAAATTGCGAACAAAAAGCCTGCTACCGGCAAAAAAGTGGCGGTCATCGGGGCAGGCCCGGCGGGATTGACCGCATCTTACTATCTTACGAAAAAGGGGCATGACGTTACCGTCTTTGAAAGCCTGCCGCAGGCGGGCGGTATGCTGCGCTGCGGCATACCTGAATACCGGCTTCCCAGAGAAGTACTGGATAAAGAGATAGGCTACATCGAAAAAACGGGTGTAAAAATTGTTACCGGCATGCGTATCGACGCTATAGAAAAGCTTTTCGAACAGGGATTTGACGGTGTTATCGCGGCTTTAGGCACGTATCGAGGCTCGAAATTGAATATTCCGGGCGCGGACAGCCCCGGCGTTCTGATTGGACTGGACTTCCTTAGAGATATCAATATGGCTAAACCGGTGAACATCGGGAAAAATGTCCTGGTGCTGGGCGGCGGCAACGTCGCTTTCGATTGCGCCCGCGCGGCGGTCCGGCTGGGCGCGGCGGTCAAAATAGCCTGCCTGGAGTCGCGGGAGACAATGCCCGCCGCTGCTGATGAAATCCAACAGGGCGAGGAGGAGGGCATTAAGATTTTCCCCGCCCGCGCCTTTACCCGTATTTTAACCGAAAACGGCCAAGTTACCGGCGTTGAATGTCTGGAAGTTGCCGCGCTCTCTTTTGACGAAGATAAAAATCCGCAGATAGAAACGAAGGAAAATTCCCAGCATATCATTGAGGCGGATACGGTGATTTTCGCTATCGGGCAGCGGCCGGATATCCCGGAGGGTTTCGGGCTGAATATTTTGCCCAATAGCTTAATAGAAGTAGACCCGTTCACTTTCACCACCATCCGGGAGGGTGTTTTTGCCGCCGGCGATGCGGTTAATGGCTCGTCCTCCGTTATCAAGGCCATCGCTTCCGGCAGAAAAGTGGCTGTTGCTCTCGACCAATACCTCGGCGGCAGCGGCGATATCGAGGAAAAGCTGGCGCCGCTAGCCGAGCCGGAAAAAACTCTTGGCCTTAAGGAAGGCTTCGCCGCGCTGGAGCGGGTCAGCGATTTCACTGTTCCGGCGCAAGCAAGAGTTAAAAGCTTCTGCCGCGTGGTGCGGGATATGGATGAAGAAACAGCCGTTTGCGAGGCGGAACGCTGTTTGCAGTGTGATTTGCGACTCCAAATCACCCCGATTAAGTTCTGGGGGAATTACTAGATGGAAAGAGAATTCAGGATTTCTGCCGGGGCGGTTATTATCCAAAATAGGAAGGTATTGCTTGTCCGGTATAACGATAATCACGGCGGCAGCTATCTCGTATCGCCTGGCGGAGGCGTGCTTATTGATGAGAGTACCGACCGCGCGGTCGTGAGAGAAGTGTTTGAAGAAACGGGCATCGAAGTAAAACCTCGTAAAATCCTTTTTGTTGAAGATTTGCTTTCCAGACAGTGGAGAATCACGAAAATATGGTTCCTCTGTGATGTATTGGGTGGAACATTAACAAAAACGCAAGGAGCTATTGAGGAGAAAATTACCGAAATAGGGTGGTACAATAGAAGCCAGCTTGATACCGAGGTTGTTTATCCGGCTCCTTTATTAACGCATAATTGGGACTCTTTTTCCAAAGATAACTGGAAAACGATTTATCTGGACTTAAGAGAAGCTGACTTTTAACGGACTTAACGGAATCATGAACTAATAAAAAGAATAAAGTATTTGTCATTGCGAGCCATTGGAGGCGTAGCCGACAAGGCGCGGCAATCTCATAAATATGGACAAGCAATATTTCGTTTACATTATGACTAATAAATGGAATAAAGTATTATATACAGGAGTAACCAATAACCTTCAACGTAGAGTTATTGAACATAAAGAAAAGACACTTGAAGGATTCACCAAACGTTATAATGTCAATAAACTTGTTTTTTATGAAGTTGCAGAAAGCATTGAAAGTGCCATTCTAAGAGAAAAACAGATAAAAGGCGGTTCTAGAAAAGATAAGATAGAATTGATCAATTCAATGAACAATGAATGGCGAGACCTATACGATGAGTTATTTAGTGAGTAATGAGATTGCTTCGCCTCCCGATTCGCCTTTTCTCATCGGGATGGCTCGCAATGACAGGTGAATATTGGAGGTCTGATATGACGCAAATACCAGCACAGGCAGATATCGTCGTCATCGGGGCGGGCAGGGCGGGGCTGGCGGCGGCTTTAACGGCGGCGGAAGGCGGCGCTAAAGTCATCGTTTTTGAGAAAGAGCGCTCGCCGGGCGGCACCTCCAACTTCTTCGAGGGGACTTTTGCCGTCGAGAGCGCTATGCAGCGCGAGCGGTACATCACCTACAGCAAGGACGAGGCCTTCAAGAACATCATGGAGTTCAGCCACTGGCTGGCCAACCCGCGGCTGGTCCGCGCTATCGTTAACGAGTCGGGCGCTACCATCGGCTGGCTGCAGCAGCAGGGCGTCGTTTTTACAGATGCCTCGATAAATATGCCGGACGCCCCCCGGACTTATCACATCATTAAAGGCAAGGGCGAGGCGGTGGTTAAAGCGCTGGTGACTAAATCCAGGGAAAAGGGTGTCGTCCTGCGGCTGGCCACCCCGGTCAGGAAAATCGTCCGGCAGGGCGACCGCCTGGCGGGCGTCATCGCGGAGGCGGACGGCGAGGAAATCAGGGTCAGCGCCAAGGCGGTTATCATTGCCAGCGGCGGCTACGCCAACAATAAAGAGTGGATAAAGAAATATACGGGGTTCGACCTCGATGTCAATCTGATACCCGTCGGCAACGTGGACAAAACCGGCGACGGCATCCGCATGGCCTGGGAACTGGGGGCGGCGGAGGAGGGCAAAAGCCTGCTGGAGCTTTACCGCGTCGGCCCGGTAGGCCCGGAGTTCCCTATGGGTGGCCAGATAGAGTACGCGGTGGTGCAGCCGGACCTCTGGGTCGATCCCAAAGGCGAGCGCTTCTGCGATGAGGCCGTGGGTTTTTATGACGCCTCGGTGGGAAATGTCAACGCCAAATACAAAGAGGGCTATACCTACAGCATTTTCAACGATGCGGCCATCCGGCGCATGCTGGAACGGGGTATTGATAAGAACGTGGTCATTGCCGTGCCGCCGGGCAGCAAACCCACCGATTTTTACCGGGAGGTCAACGCCGCGCTGGAAAGGGGCACGACCGAGATTTTCGTGGCCGATTCCGTGGCGGAACTGGCCGGGAAGATGGGCGTTAACCCAGCTACCCTGCAGGCCACGATTGATGAGTATAACTCCTTCTGTGAAAAGCGCCATGACGACCTTTTTGCCAAGGCCCCGAAATTCCTCTTCCCGATTAAAGGCCCCAAGTATTACGCCGTCAAAGCGCATACCGTCTTCCTGGGGACGATGGGCGGCATCAAGATAAATGAAAAGACCGAGGTGCTGGATAAAAAGGACGCGGTCATCCCCGGGCTGTACGCCACCGGCTTCGATGCGGGCGGTATGTACGGAGATACTTACTCGATTAAAAGCTCCTCCGGGCTGTCATCGGCGTTTGCCATCAACACCGGCCGTATCGCGGGGAGGAACGCGCTCAAGTATCTAGGGAAATAGGGGCAAGTAGTCTACAGTAAACAGTTTACAGTAGGGGCGGGTTGAAAACCCGCCCTCTTTATTTAGCTTTGAATCGTTTTGTAAAAATTGCCTTTAAAAAATTTTTTATTGCTTCATAGCTAATTAGCTTCGGGTAGCCGTTCTCTCGTTTATGGTAAATAGCTTCGATTCGTCTGGTAATTTGTAAGGCTTTTTTCACGATTTAGCTACGATTCGTTCCGGCAAATATAATTAATTATTTAGCTTTGACTGAAGCTGATTCGTTCTGTCATATTTGGTTGCTTTGCCGGTTTTTATTAGTTTGTTAAGATGCGGGAAAAATCCCTTCCTTCGCTTCACTCAAGGACAGGCTTTACAAAAGAGGTTAACTGGTAAGGGTGTTTAAAGTATAAGATGAGGCAGTAATAATGTAAATGGGCTGTTGTCACAGAAGTAAGTAGTAGGGTGGGTGCCGCGCAGCGAAACCCACCAATTATTATTCAAGGTTCATTTCAATGAGGTCTTTCTCTATCGAGACGCCCCAATTTTGTTCATATAATCCCTGCTTCACGTATGTTTTAAAGCTGCTATACTTCCATTCTGACGGTGATTTTACCAAACGGTGTTTGACCGGATTGTAATGGATGTAATCACAATGTCTGTTAAAGTCATCCTGGTCTCTAATCAAGTGTTCCCCAAACCTTCTTTGCCATATACCCGCTTCTCCTTTGCGGATTAACGATTCGGGTAAGTATCCAGTAGCGGCTTTTTTATATTGCTTACTGAACGCAGACTTTATCAGCTTCCATCTGGTAGAGAAATCAGCATCATTTTCAGGAAGAGTCCAGATAGTATGTATATGGTCGGGTAATATCACTATCGCATCAACTTTAAAGCTGCATCTTTTCATAGTAGCTTTAAAGCAATTCCGTAATAAATCAACAGCGTTTTCTTCTTTGAAAATACAGCGTCTCCGGTAGCTGACAACTGTGAAAAAATAAGTCCCGCCATGGGAATAATATCTGTGATAATCAGGCATTTCTTTACCTTGAAGGCGGGTTACGTTTCACTCCACCCACCCTACTGCGTCTTAATAAAGAATCCTGCTACCGCTTGTCCTCGCTCAACGGCGCGATGGGCAGACCGCCGCCCACGTTGATTGCCTCCCCGGTAACGTAAGCTGAAAGGTCGGACGCTAAAAACAGCGCCACCCCGGCAATATCTTCCGGCGTCCCCATGCGCTGCATCGGCGCCTGCCTGCCCAGCCACTTAAGGAAGGCATCCGGGTCCGGCCTGGACTTCAATATTTCCGTGTAAAATTCCGTCAGTATCGGGCCGGGGAGCAGGGCATTGACGGTGATATTCAGGTGCGCCAGCTCCAGGGCGAGGTTGGTCGTTAACCCGAGCACGCCGGCCTTGGCGGAGTGGTAATGAATGATGGCGTCCGGCGGGCTGATGGCGCCCATCGAGGATACGTTAACGATTTTTCCGTAGCCGTTCTGCTTCATGTAAGGCACCACCGCCTTGCAGCAGAGGAACTGGCTCTTTAAATTCAGGTTGATGATTCTGTCCCAGACCTCCTCGGTCACATCTTCTATCTTGCCCTTTTCCCCCGCCACGCCCCCGGCGTTATTGACCAGGATGTCTATTTTCCCGTATTTATCGATGGTTTGCTGCGCCATCGCCTGTATTTGTTTCCCGTTAGTGATATCGCACTTAATAAAGATAGCGTCGCCGCCGGACTGCCTGATTTCCGCTGCCGCCTGCTCGCCTTTGGCTTCCGAGATATCTACGGCTGCTACCTTGCAGCCTTCGTTGGCGAATTTGACCGTGATGCCTTTCCCGATGCCCGTAGCGGCCCCGGTGATAATCGCTACTCTATTTGCTAACAGCATAACTGTCTCCTTGGTATTTATGATTTCAAATCTCAATATACCTGATTCCAGCGTACGGATACAAGCCGGAGAACAGGTTGTTGTTCTATTACATCAATATTGTATAATAGTTGGACAGTTTGTTTTTTATATTAAAGGAGACTAGAAACTATGAGCAGCCTGAAGGGAAAAGTCGCCATGGTTACCGGCGCCGCCAGCAAGCGGGGCATGGGGCATGCCATCGCATTAAGAATGGCTAAAGAAGGGGCGGATGTTATCGTTGTGGATAAGTTCCCCAATCCTAAGAGTATGTTCCCCGGGGATGAAAACTGGGGCGGCCTGGATGAAATCGTTAAGGAAGTCGAAGCCTTGGGCGGTAAAGCCCTGGCGCTGACGATGGATATCAACGATAGTAAGAGCATTGATGACGGCATGGTTAAAACCCTGGAGAAATTCGGGAAATTGGATATCCTGGTGCATGCCGCCGCCATCCGCGGACCGGTGGGCGTTAACGTGGTCGACCTGGCGGAAAAAGACATCCGCGCCGTTATCGATGTGGATTTGGTCGGCTCGTTTTTAATCTGCAAAGCGGCGGCCAAAGACATGGTGCAGCGGGGAAAAGGGGGGAGAATCGTTATCTTCTGCTCGTTGGCCGGCACTCACGGCGTGGCCGGCAGCGCGGCCTATTCCGCGGCTAAATACGGTACGATAGGCTTGACCAAGAGCCTGGCGCTGGAGCTCGCCAAATACCAGATAAACGTTAACGGCATTAACCCCGGCATGATTGTCACCAACCTGCGCGACGAGTCCTTCCAGAAAATGGCGGAAACGGAGGGTATCACCTGGGAAGAAGCGCGCAAGAAGGACCATGCCATGTTAGGCACCAAGATACCCTGGGGCCGGCTCGGCACGCCGGAAGAAGCCGCCGACCTCGCGTATTTCCTGGTCTCCGGCCTTTCAACCTATGTTACCGGCGAGGTCATTGCGCTGGGGGGCGGAGTCACCTAATCTAGAGACTAGAGTATAGGGTATAGGGAGTAGGGATAGGCCGATTCTCCCTCCTGTCCCTCCTTACGAAGGAGGGATGAAGTCTGTACGTAAACAGAGATAGAAAATGTTACCCCATCAT
>DAOUGB010000022.1:0-22212 GCA_034429595.1 Dehalococcoidales bacterium | reverse complement strand
TTCCGGGCTGGCAATCGTATCCCCGATACTGACTTTATCCACGCCGGTAATAGCGACGATATCCCCGGCTTCGGCCTCATTTACATTAAATCTCTTTAGTCCCAGGTGGGTAAACACCTCATCTATCGTATATGGTGTTTGGCTCCCATCGCCGCTGATATTCACTACGGTATCTTTAGGGGCAATTTTGCCCCGCCATATCCGCCCGATGGATATCTTGCCCTTATGACTGTCATAATCCAAATTGGAGACCATCATCTGAAACGGGCCTTCTTCAATCTGCGGCGGCGGCACTTTTTCCAATATACATTCAAAGATGGGCGCGATATCTTTACCGGCCACCGCCGGGTCGGCAGTGGCTACCCCATCACGCCCGCTGGCATATAATATTGGAAAGTCCAGCTGTTCCGCGCTGGTAGCCAGTTCCAGGAAAAGGTCCTGAATCAGGTTCTTCACTTCCTCAATGCGCGCGTGTTCCCGGTCTATTTTGTTAATCACCACGATGCATTTCAGCCCGCGCTTAAAAGCCTGGCGCAGCACGTACTTGGTCTGGGGCATCGGCCCTTCCACGGAATCAACCAACAGCAGGCAGCCGTCCGCCATGCTGATAACACGTTCCACCTCACCGCTGAAATCGGCATGCCCTGGCGTATCGATAATATTGATTTTCACGCCATTGTACATCACCGCCGTGTTTTTGGCCATGATAGTGATGCCTTTTTCGCGTTCCAGTGTATTGGAATCCATGATAAGCTCGCCTACATTCTCATTATCCCGGAAGACGTGGCTTTGCTTCAGCAAAGCATCTACGAGTGTTGTCTTGCCGTGGTCTACATGGGCGATGATAGCTACGTTCCTGATATCATTACGGTAAATCATATATTTAAGTTGTCCTCAATTACGTTCAATTGTATTTAAAAAATATAAACGCCGACACGTGGATAGCTATGATGGAAAAAACGACTAATTGGCTGTTGGCAATGTTATGTCAACTATACTATTCGTGAACTACATAAACACGGGCTATATAGCTCATGTAGATAGAATCACTGCTGAAGCACAATTCGGAATACATCTGATATAATTATAGCATGTCTGGCGCTATCGCGTTATATATTCACCTGCCGTTTTGCCGCCGTAAGTGCCATTATTGCTCTTTTATCTCTTACGCGGGGCGGGAAAATGATATTCCTCACTATCTGGAAGCCCTGAAAAAAGAACTGCGGCGGCGCTCTCATGGTGAATCCGTCACTACAATTTACCTGGGCGGCGGTACGCCGAGCCTGCTGCCGGCTGACTCCATTGGTAGCCTTTTATCTGAAATCAATACACTTTTTTCTGTAGATAAAGATGCCGAGATTACCATGGAAGCTAACCCGGGTACTGTAGACGCGGCTTACCTTAAAGCCGTAAGACAGGCAGGCATCAGCCGCTTGAGCCTGGGTATCCAGAGCTTTAGGGATGAAGAACTGAAGATGCTGGGACGTATCCACACGGCGGCAGAAGCTAAACAGGCGGTCGGGTTTGCGCGTCAAGCCGGTTATGATAATCTTAACCTCGACTTTATCTATGGCTTGCCGGGGCAGACTAAAGCAAACTGGCAGGATTCGCTGGAGCAAGCTTTAAGGCTGAACCCGGAGCACCTTTCTCTCTATGCACTGACGCTGGAACACGATACGCCTATGCAATTGCTAATTGATAAAGGCACACTACCTAAAATCGACCCAGACTTAAGTGCTGATTTGTATGAACTCGCCGAGGATTTACTGGAAAAACACGACTACATCCATTATGAAATTTCAAACTGGGCCAAAGGCGGTAAAGAGTGCCGCCACAACCTTGTTTACTGGCATAACCTCCCCTACCTCGGTGCGGGCGCCGCCGCTCATTCGTGTATTGACGGGCACCGTCTAGCCAACACCAGCGACCTCGATAAATATCTGACGGATTTTTCCGGAGACGTTTTAGGTAAACCGGAAATGGATGAGTCAATCAGCCAGGAACTTGAGCTGGCGGAGACAGCCATCCTGGGCCTGCGTCTGGGAGAAGGTATCGAAAAGGAAGCTATAAAAACCAGATTCGGTGTAGATATTACAGAACGTTACCGCCGTCAGCTAGAAGAAATGGTCGGTGCCGGTTTGCTGCAACAGAGCAATGGCAACATCTCCCTCACGCGCCGGGGGCGGCTCTTAAGTAATGAAGTCTTTTGGCGCTTTCTACCGGAATAACAAAGCTGGTATATTATATAGAGAAATTGAGTAAGAAAATTATATGGAACAATCACTAACCCGTAATTTTTGTATTATCGCCCATATCGACCACGGTAAGTCCACACTGGCCGACCGCCTTATCGAGCTGACCGGCACCATGCGGCATGAAGAAATGAGTGAGCAGGTGCTGGACAGCATGGATCTGGAGCGGGAGCGGGGCATCACCATTAAAGCCAAGGCCGTCCGCCTGAACTACAAGGCCGGGGATGGTAAAATCTACCGCCTTAACCTCGTTGATACGCCCGGCCACGTCGATTTTTCCTACGAGGTATCGCGCACGCTGGTGGCCTGCGAGGGGGCCGTGCTCGTTATTGACGCCACGCAGGGTATCCAGGCGCAGACGCTGGCCAATACCTACCTGGCGATGGAACACAACCTGGAAGTAATACCCGTCATTAATAAGATAGATTTGCCCGGCAGCGAGCCCCAGCGCGTCATGGACGAGATTGAAAGCGTTTTGGGTTATAAAGCCCAGGATGTCCTGTTAATGAGCGCCAAGACCGGTGAAGGCGTGCCGCCGCTGCTGGAAGCCATCGTTCAGCGCGTTCCCCCACCCCAAGGCGATGCTTCAAAGCCGTTGCGGGCACTCATTTTTGACTCCCGCTATGACGCTTATAAAGGCGTTATCGCCTACCTGCGCGTGGTGGACGGACGTATCGCTAAAGATGACCGCCTGCGCCTCATGAGCAATGACACGGAAATAGAAGTGCTGGAAGTTGGCTACTTTGCCCCGCAGCCCGTAGCCGGTAGCGAACTGAACGCCGGGGATGTGGGGTATATCGCCACCGGGCTTAAAAGCGTGGTGGAATGCCGCGTTGGGGATACGGTAACGACTGTTGGCGGTAACGTGACAGAACCTTTAATCGGCTACCATCTTCCCAAGCCGATGGTGTTTGCCGGTATTTATACCACCCAGGCAGAGGACTTCAAAGAACTGCGTGAAGCTATCGAAAAGCTCCAGCTTAATGACGCCTCGCTTACTTTTGAGCCGGAAACCAGCCCGGTGCTGGGTTATGGCTTCCGCTGTGGTTTCCTCGGCCTGCTGCATTTGGATATCGTACGGGAACGCTTGGAACGTGAATTCGGCCTTTCTTTAGTGGTCACCGCGCCCGGCGTTACCTTTAATATCCTTAAAACCAACGGCGAGCTGATTACCATCACCAACCCGGATGAGTTCCCCGACCCCTCCGATATCGAGAAAATTGAAGAGCCGTGGGTTAAGATATCTATCATCACCCCTTCCAGCTTTATCGGGACGCTGATGGAACTGCTGGCGGAATCGGAAGGTATCTATAAATACACGGAATACCTCGGCCACCAGTCTATCGGGGAACTGGGCCAGCGCGTAAGGCTGGAATACGAGATGCCGCTGCGCAATATGCTGACCACCTTCTACGACCAGATGAAAAGCCGCAGCCGCGGCTACGCCTCGCTGGATTATGAACTAATCGGTTTCCGGGAAGGTAAACTGGTCAAGCTGGTCGTCATGGTTAACGACGTGCCTGTAGATGCCTTCAGCCGCATTGTACCGCCGGACAAGGCCCATGACATCGGCAAGGCGATGGTCACCAAGCTCCGCCGCCTGATTCCCCGCCAGCTCTTTAAAGTGCCCCTTCAGGCCGCCGTGGGCAGCCGCATTGTCGCCCGCGAGGATATCGCCGCTCTGCGCAAGGACGTCCTCGCTAAGTGCTATGGCGGTGATATTACCCGTAAGCGCAAGCTGCTGGAAAAGCAGAAAGAGGGCAAAAAGAAAATGAAGAACATCGGCCGGGTGGAGGTGCCCAAAGAAGCCTTCCTGGACGTTTTAAAGCTGGGGTAAAGTATCATGGCCAAACTGGTGCTGGATTTACATGATATCTATAACAAAGGTGCCTCTATCGATGCGGAACTCAACCGCGTCGTTAATGAAGCCGTCGCTAAGAAAATCGCCTTAGTAGAAATAATCCCCGGCAAAGGCTCCGGCCAGCTTAAGAAACGGGTCTTGCGGTTCGTCAATCAGCCGCATATCAAACAGCTTTATCACCACCTGGAAAAAGACGATAAGAACTTCGGCCGGATTTTCCTGCACTTTAAATATTGATGGTCACCGGCTGTTTCTGTAAATGCATCGGCCGCACCAGGGGCAGATTCCCCGGTCCCGGGTTTGCTGCCGGCGCCGCCGGTCTCCTGCTCGCGGTAAACACGGGCGCTTTAGCCGCTTCCTTTTCCCGGATAATATCCTGCATTGATTCCCGCATATAGCGCGCCCAGCCGGCATCGTTATAGAAAAGCCCCCCACGATTCCCCGCCTTTTCCATATTCATCTTCATTTTTAGTCCAGCTGCGGTAATAGCCCTCGTCTTATATGCCACCAGTACTTCAGCATCGCCATACCAGGGCCGTCTCAATGGAGTTATCGTTACCGGTGGTAAAGTCTTTTTTACCGGTTTTGCGGTTACCACCCAATTCCGCTTGCCGCCTCTACGCACCGCTTCCGTCAATGCCATCAATTCCCTTTTAGCGGCCTGTGTCTCCGCAAGCCTCTGTTCCATCGCCAGATTACGGGTATGGACCCGCATTTCCTGTGCAGTAACTAATCCGCCTACGGAAATAATGTTGGTTTTAACTTCTGGGGGGTCTGTTTCCCTGTAAAACAAACCTTTTTTGGAAACGGCCGCCTTCTTCACCAGTTCAAAACTGATATTCTTTTCTTTCGGTATGCCATAAGTGATCGCTAAATCTATCAGCTTCGGTATCAGGAACATCACGACTACCGCCCGCAAAAAACCAGAAATCATGAAGACGCTTAATAATCGGCTGCCAAAAGTTTGGAATACATTCTGTACCAGGAATGTTCCCAAAAGCCCCCCGATGGCTGTAGAGATTAACATCAGCGACCTGGTATACACGATATAGCGCAGTTTCTTGGGTGGCGGGGCTACTTTATAGAGGTAACTCTGGGTAGACAGGTCAAAAGCCCCCCAGCAGATACCAGAGAGGATCTGTATAAAAGCGAGGTAGGCGATATTGGTCGAAAAAATCCAGCAGATTGGAAGCACCGGCACGATACGTGAAACTATTGTGAGTACCTTGATATTACCTGATTTATCCGCAAAGCGCCCCCAGAACGGCCCGCTGATGACCCTGGCCAGGAATTCCACGGAGATAATCAGCGTATAACTCATGTATGAAAACTTCTGTTCCTGGAGCATGTACACCGCATAAAATGGTGCGCTAAGACCTATCGATATATTGATAAATGAGGTGAACAGAATAAATTTATCCAATTTCTTCTGTTTTAAATCTTTAATAAAATCAAAAATGCTGAACTTGATTTTAGGCGTTGCTTCTTTGGTTTGACTTTCTTCTTTTCTTACAGGTTCATGCATATGCGTAAAAATCAGAAAATCTACCATTGCCATTACCAGTGCCAGCAGAAAAACATACGCGAAGCTCACCAGGTTTTCCTCTCCGAACGAGTCAAGCATATATCCCAAGAGGAAGAAAGCCGCCAGATAAAACCCGCTTTTAATCGCCAGGCGCTGGCCCAGGTACCGCCCCAGCGTTTGGTTGGGAATAAGGTTTGAAAGCCAGTTATCACGCTGGAAAGACAACAGCATCCCCGGGATGACATTGATCAGCCACAATACGGCCAGCCATGCCGGCGTTATCCCCAAGCGTGAAAGCAGAAAAGCTAAAATCAGCGGTACCCAGACTACCATATTGGAGAATGCCAGTGTTACCGCCCCTCTTTTCTCCAGCCCTATTTTCTCAATCAAGGCCGGCGCTTTAACGCATATCAGGGAAAGGCATAAATTTACCAACGTGGCCAGTATCGAAACGCTTTGCGCATTGGCTCCCGCCGCAATAATCGAAGGCGCTTGATAACTTATCGAGGCTTCTTCTACGGCTGCAGCTGCGGCATCTCCGTGGAAACGGAGCAGGTTATTTTCAGCCTTACGGCTGTTGTTATCAGTATTTGTTCTAGCGTCAGTCGTATGTATATTCCCCTCTTACCGTTTCCGGTAAGAGCACGCATCAAAATTTTTCGGGCAAATAAAAAGCCTGCTTTTGCAGACCCATTTTTAAGCTTATTTTGTTATTATTTTATATCTATTACTCTATTTCAGTCCTGTATACGCCGTTTAAAGTAGGACTTAACCGGGCCACCCAGCTAACTCAAAGCCAGAGTGGTCCCGGTATATTTCAGACTAAGGGCTACTTTCTGCCGGTTTGAATTAAACCATGCAAGGTTTGATTTCCTTGGCCACAAACCCCTTTTCACCCAGTCCTACTTTATAGATTACGCTTTGCCCTTCTTTTAAAGATTGAAAGTTAATACCCTGTAGCTGGCTATAGTGGAAAAATATATCTTTTCCAGCATTGCTGGAGACAAAACCATATCCATGTCCATCAACCAGAGTTTTCACAACACCAGTTGTCATGATATAACCTCCATTCAGGGAAGAGGCTCTTACATCATTATGATCTGCCCAGAGCGCTTTCCTGTTTCTTCCTTACAGGCCGAGTACCATGCCCGTGCTTTACGTCTTTAAAAGCTTCTTTATAGCTTCTGCGCTGATTTTGTTTTTCTGCTTTTCTACCCATTTTAATCTTTCCTTTGCCGGTTCTTTTCTATATATTATATCTTAATTAACATATTAATGACCAATTCCTGATATACCGGCCAGGCTGGTTATTATTTTGGCCTATACATGCTCCAGTACCATTTGCCAATCACGCCAGTCAAACAAGGCCATGTTGATGACCAGTTTGCGCATGGCTTCTTCTTTGGTCAGCATGTAATAGACTATACCTTTTTCATCGGATTGGATGATGATACCTTCTTCGATCATCTGCTCAATAGCATCCTCTATCTTAGGTCTATTGTCATCGTCATCCATGGCATGGATGACTGCCAGTTTGCTGAACCGTCCGTTAGGATGCGCCGCGAAGAACCGCAGCAATCCCAGGCAGCAGCGTTTGCCAACAAGTTTTCTCATCAATTGGCCCATGTAAGACTGGCCCTTAACTTTGGTAACTTCGATGATTGTCACGGGTTTTCCTTTCCTGTTTTTATTATTTGCCTTATCGATTAGTTCATTCTGCCTGTAACTGTCCGCTGCGTTCCGTAGGCATTGCGCTGACGCGAGAAAGAAGGTATATCAAGCTCATCGTCTTTGATGCCTTTGAGTAAGCTCGTCAGTTCTTTTTCCTGATCGGCGCCATCCATCGTTTCTCTGGTCTTGAACCCTGTGGCTATCAGGGTTAGCCGGATATCATTGCTCATGTTGGGGTCCGTTACCACACCGAATATGACGTTTGCCTGCGGGTCAACCGCCTGGCGGATGATTTCCGCAGCGTTATTAACTTCAAAAAGAGTTAAATTACTGCCGGCGATGTTGAAAAGTACGCCTTTGGCGCCCTGCATGGTAACATCCAGCAGCGGGCTGGCCAAAGCTTGCCTGGCGGCATCAATGGCGCGGTTTTGTCCCGTGCCCCGCCCTATAGACATCCAGGCCGGTCCGGCGTCCTTCATTATCGCCCGTACATCCGCAAAATCCAGGTTAATCAGGCCGGGGACAGTAATTACCTCGGCGATTGCCTGGACGCCGTGATGCAGGACCTCGTCGGCTAACCGGAAAGCCCCATCGACACTGGTCTTCTTATCGCACAAGTCGAGAAGTCTGTCGTTGGGGATAATAACTAATGTATCTACATTCCCCATAAGCGATTTGATGCCCTGTTCAGCCGTCCTATTACGGTGCGCTCCCTCGAATGTAAACGGTTTGGTCACGATAGCTATTGTCAGCGCGCCAGATTTCTTGGCTATCTCGGCCACCACCGATGCCGAACCTGTTCCGGTACCTCCGCCCATGCCTGCCGTTACAAAAACCATGTCCGCGCCAGCGACTGCTTCCGCAATCGCCTCACGGCTTTCTTCGGCGGCTTTACGCCCAACCGCATGGTCACCGCCGGCGCCGAGTCCGCGGGTAAGTTTTTCACCAAGCTGCACGCGTACCATTGCCTCGGTTAATTCAAGTGCCTGGGCATCTGTATTCATAGCGATGAATTCAACACCGCGCAGATGTTCCCGCACCATCCTGGAAATAGCATTGGCGCCCGCTCCGCCTGTACCGACCACCTTGATATTTGCGCCGCTGGAAGCATAAATTGATTTAGCCATTATAGCCCTCCAATAAATATTTCGTGTTATTATCCGGCTTTACCGGAAGAGCTTAAGCATGCCTGCGATTATACTATGCGATTTGCTTTTTGGAGCTGTGGGCGCTTCCGTATCATGGTTTCTTAGCTTCCATAGCAGCAAACCTACGCCTGTTGCGTACGCCGGGTCATCCAGTACATCAGATACGCCGTTCAGTCTCAACGGTGATCCAATTCTGACCGGCATCCTCGTTACCTTCTGCCCCAGTTCAGCGATGCCGGGAAGATTGGCGCCGCCGCCGGTAAGCACCAAGCCGGACGGAATTAGTTTGTGATATTCGCCCTGCGGCAGTTCAAGCATAATAAGCCGCAGTACTTCCTCGATACGCACCTTGATGATTTCTGAAAGGTCATTGTAAGAAATACTGTGCCCATCACCGGAAATCGATATTTCTTTAGCATTAGGATCGATTTCTCGCGGCGTTACATCACCGTATCTCTTTTTCATTTCTTCAGCCATTTCATGAGTAATACCAAGGCCGATTGATATATCCCGCGTAACCTGGTAACCAGCTACCGGCAAGACTGAAGTATGATAAATCGTATCATTCTTAAAGATTGCCAGATCCGTTGTCCCACCGCCGATATCCGCCAGCAGTACCCCATCCTCTCGCTCATTAGATTCCAGAACCGCTTCCGCGCTCGCCAGGGGTTCCATAATGAGGTCTGCCACCTCGATACCTAAAGAGCGGATACATTTGGTCAGGTTCTGTATAGAGGTAACAGCCGCGGTAATTATATGGGTCTCTACATCCAGGCGGGTGCCGTGCATGCCTACCGGATTTTTCACACCGGTTTGACCGTCTACCGTATATTCACGCGGGATAACGTGGAGCAACCTTTGCTCGGTCGGGACCTTTACGGTTCGGGCGACGGACAAGACACGCTTCAGGTCATCAGGATGTACTACTTGATTGTTACGCGTGATAGATATTGTACCGCGATTATTTACCGAGGATACGTGCCTGCCGGTGACACCCACATAGGCTGATTCCAGTTTGCGTCCGGCCATTTGTTCGGCTATCCCTACCGATTGTTTGATTGATTCCCTGGCATCATTGATATTCGTTACCAAGCCTTTGTGCAGTCCCCTGGAAGGAACAACGCCGACCCCCAGAACGCGGAGTTCTTCGCCATCAAGAACATCAGCCATAATAGTACAAACCTTAGTCGTCCCGACATCGATTGCACCTATTCTGTCTCTTTTCATTTGTTTCTCCTTTACGGCGTTAAGCCCACTACTATATCAGGTAATTACCTATAATATATAAAGGGCCAGGTAATTACCTGAATATTATTTATTTCTCATCTCGCGATACCGTACGTTCCACTTATTGCAGAGAGAATGAAGATGCTCTTTAAACTCGGCGTTCGGAATCCTGTAAAGTTCTGCCAGGAAGCCGTGCAACAGTTCTCCACCCGTCATATTGGGTGCTGCCTCTTCAGGGCCGGGAAGGTTGATGTAAACGATTTCCGTCATTAGTTTTTGGTACTCAATAGGTGTACCCATAGGATTGAATCCCTCCTTTAATTTTTTGTGCCGTTGGACATTATTTCCTTAACACTACATCAATTTTACGCGGATATATAAGCAAGCACTAAATATTGTCCTTTCTATTTCGCTGCTGTCCTTAATAAATTCCACAACAATTCCACAAAAGTGCTATTGTATCTTTTTATCTTTTGGAATATAATAAAAGTTAATAAAAGCGAGGGCATAAAGTGACCATTGAAAAAGGGCGAAAGCACCTGCCTCCTTACGTGTCCTACCGTACCTTCTATAATTTCATCGAGCGTTTGCAGCAGCACATGCCTTCACGCATCGATCGCTCTTATTGGGGAGAAATTCTTTCCGGTAGCAACGGCACCCAGTTGATGGCAGCCCTGCGTTTTCTCTACCTAATAGACGTTAATGGCAAGCCCCTGGAGATGCTTAAGAGGCTCGTTGAAGCTAAAGGCGAGTTGAGGACAAAGATCCTTTTAGAAATTGCCGATGATTCCTATGGATTCGTTTTAAAAAGCTCTTTAGACCTAGAAAGCGCCACTTACGCCCAACTGGTTGAAGTCTTCCATAACACTTTCCAGCTTACTGATGACGTCAGCCGGAAATGCGTTAAGTTCTTTATCGCGATGGCGAATGACGCCGGACTAAAAATATCACCATTTATCACCCGGCGTACCCGTTCCACTGCAGGGACTAAAACGTATTCCAAAAAAGCCGCTGTTAGGACAAATCGGAATTTGATAGTTCCACAGGAAAAGGACGAAATTCCAAATGCCGGTTCTTGGCACGGAATGCTTTTGTCCAAGTTTCCTAATTTCGATCCTTCATGGCCTGATGAAATTAAGCTGAAGTGGTTCTCCGCTTTTGACGAGATGTTAAAAAAGGGGCTCTCTAAAGACTAGCGATAAAGCTGCTTTAAGTACTAGAGTTTCTTCGGCACATCACCCGGCATTACTCTGCCTGCCGATATAATCATCTTGATGGCTTCATCTACGGATATCTGCGTACGGATTATATCCTCTTCTTTCACGATTTCCATAAATCCGCTGGTAGGATTCGGGGAGTTCGGTATCAGGACACTGTAAGACCTTTTCCCATCCTGGCCGATTACTTCATTAGTAATAAAAGCTATAGCTTTCATCCCTTTATGAGGAAAATCTACCAGTACCACCTGCATGAAACCCGTATTATCCGGAACAGAAAAACTTGTCAGTATTTGCCGTATACCGCGGTAAAGGAGCTTGAATACCGGCACCCTGCCCAATAATTTATCGAAGTAGCTGAATATCCTGCCGCCGATGACATTCCTCCCCACCACACCAGTCAGGTAAATCAATACTATCGTAACCGCACACCCCACCCCTACAATGTCCCCTCCCCACACCCTTCTGATGACCGGCTGCAAGATATTATCGATAGAGTTGAATATCCATATTAATATCAGAATGGTGGCGCCCAACGGTACGATAATGAGCAGCCCGGTCATAAACTGCCCTCTGATTTTTTTACCTATACTTTCCTTAACCTCTTTCTTCTCTTCCATCTTTCACTCCCCGGATTCACTTATCCGTAAGGCCCTTTTTCGGAGGCCAGAGAAAAGACGCCAATGCCGCCAACGCCAATATTCCCACTACCGCTCCGAGTGATATGGGAACCGACACGTGAAACCATGATGAACCCAGCATTTTTATCCCGAGAAGTACCAGAATCGCCGCCAGCCCATAGTTTAAATATGCCAGGCGGTTGGTTGCATGAGCTAACGCAAAATAAAGCGAACGCAATCCCAGTATAGCAAAAATATTTGAAGTATAAATCAGGAATGAATCGGTCGTGATGGAGAGTATCGCCGGAATAGAGTCCACGGCAAACACAACATCGGTAGACTCTACAACTATCAATACAAGCAGCAGCGGTGTTGCCATTAAACGGGCATTCTCCTTACAAAAGAATTTTGAACCACGGTAATCATCAACCACAGGAAGATATTTACAGGCAAGTTTAAAGAATATGTTCTTTTTAGGATCTACATTCCCTTCTTTTTTAATAGCGAGTCTGATGCCTGTATAAACCAGGAAAGCCCCAAAGATATAAATAACCCAGTGAAGAGCTTCCAGTATAGCCACACCGATAAAAATAAATAAGGCCCTCATTGCTATCGCGCCTATAATACCCCAGAATAGTACGCGGTGCTGATATTCAGAAGGTACGCAAAAGGTGGAAAATATCAGCATAAACACGAAAAGGTTATCCATGCTTAATGACAGTTCTACGATGTAGCCAGTAAAGAAAGTAAAGGCTTGATGCGAGCCCAGCATAAAATAAATCAAACCGCCAAAAACCAAAGCAAGCAATATATACGCAACGGTACCTATCAACGCTTCTTTCGTCTTTATAGTGTGGGCCTTACGCTGGAAAACCCCTAAATCCAGTATCAATACCAGCGGCACAACAATCGCAAATATAATCCAGAGAATTGTCTGATTAGACATGTTTCACTTTTTCCAATCCTGTAATATTTTCCGGTTTCCTACCGGCTTCTTTTAAATAACGGCTCCGTAATTGACCGCACCCGGCCTCGATATCCTGTCCTCGTGATTCGCGTAACGTAACGTTTACATGGTTTTGTTTTAGCTCGTTCTCAAAAGCCAGCACTACCCGCTTCGGCGGCGGTCTGTAAGCAGCGTTGCCGGTTTTATTGGCAGGTATCAGATTCACATGACATTTGAAGTCGTGGATAAGTCCGGCCAGAGCACGGGCTTGAGCTATAGAATCATTTACACCAGAAAATAATATATATTCAAAACTTAAACGCCGCCCGGTTAACCGACTATACTCGCGGCATACCGGCATCAGTTCTTCCAGCGGGTACTTACGGTTTATCGGCACAAGCTTATTCCGCAATGAATTTTCAGCGGCATGTAGCGATACCGCTAATCCCACCTGTAATGTCTCCCGCGATAATCTTTTTATCTGCGGTACAAGCCCGGCTGTAGAGATGGTCATGTTTCTGGCACCAAGTCCAAAACACTCCGGTGAATTCAGTATCTCTATAGCCTGCCAGAGATTATCGTAATTTGCCAGAGGTTCACCCATACCCATGAATACTATATTGGAAACACGCTCCGGTTTGTTTGCCCGCCCCGCGTCATTTTCTTTATTCTTTCCCTGTAAATACCACGCAAAATAGAGTGCCTGATCGATAATCTCACCTGGCGATAGGTTACGCTCAAAGCCTTGCTGTCCGGTAGCGCAAAAAGGGCACCCGATACTACAGCCTGCCTGCGTGGAAATACACACGGTGCGCCTTTCTTTACCCCCATCCCCACCATAATACATCAACGCTGATTCAACGGTTTTCCCATCCACACACTTAAATAAGACTTTGAGTGTCCCATCGGTACCAGCAGCTTCTTGTACCATTTCCAGGTTATGCAGCCTCGTTTCCTCAATCAGCCTTCGGCGTAATGCCAGTGGCAAATCCGTCATTTCATCATAAGAAACAGCCAAATTCTGATAAATCCACTTACGTATCTGTACTGCCCGGTACGATGGTTCCACCATCGATGATATCAGATTATCAATTTGAGTACAGGTTAAATCAGTAATACTTACAGGCAAATGAGGCATACGCTGTATCTACTCCGGGTTATCGCTCGAAAAAATCACACGTAAACGATTATATCATGATAACAATGATTTCTGAAAATGATGGCGATGATTTAACTGCAGATTACAGGAGACGAAGAATTTAATTTATTGAGAGTGTCCTACTTTATTAGGAATTATTGTTTTGTTTTTTCCAACCCAGTGAGGTTAGTAGATCGCCGACGGCCACTTCACGATGCGAATCTTGGCGTAATGGGAGGTCGGAGTCTATTCTATACCTTACTCCTCTCCCCTCTCTCTTTTTACTTATATATCCTGCAGCCACCAGATCAGCGATAATCTTGCGTACGGCTCTTTCGGTCACGCCCATCTCTTTCCCCAGCTCAAGGGCAGTGATACGTGGATGCTTAGCTATTAAACTGAGGGCTACGGCATGTCTTGTTATAAAGGTCCAATCCGGCATGTTAAGCTCTCCTATTATTTCTCTTCTATCCCATGCAAAGCTGTTGACACTGCGAAGTAAATGGTGATATTATTCATGATAGAGCGATTCATGTATTAATGAAACATGTATAGTTATATATATCATAACTCATTATTTAATTGCAAGTCTCCCTAGGTCATGACGAACGCATCACAAACCGTGTAGAACAGCCCTATCATTCGATACATATTTATGGTATTTTTATTATTGGAGTTATATAATATTTAGGCTTTACATGTAGTATTTAGTTTACGAAAGTACTATAATCGTAACAGAATTTTCATGATTGTCGGTATTGTCTATCTTGAATATATATTAGATAGATAATAAAGGAGGCCGTAAATGGCTACTAAATCCGCTGGAGAAACAGAACAAAAGAAAGTTCCTGGTACTCCTCCTGCAAAAATAATGAGCAAGCCGCTCCCCCAGATCCTCGATGAGATGGACGAAAATATCCGGGCTGCGGCTGAAGCCGCCCGCAAAGCTGAAGAAGCCGCCAAGGCAGCCAAAGATGCTGCCAGTCAGGCTACCAAAGCTTCAGCCGAAGCAGAAAAGCGGGCTGAAGAAGCCCGTCAGGCCGGCCAGATGGCTGCTGAAACTGCTACCAAAGCTGCAGCTGAAGCCGCCCGTAAGGCTGAAGAGACAGCTAAAGCCGCCAGGCTGGCCGCAGAAGCAGCCGCCCGCAAAGCAGAAGCCGCCGATGCCGGCGCTAAAGCCGCGGTAGAAGCCTTTAGGAAAGCGGCTGAAGAAGCCGCCCAAAAAGCGTCAGATGCAGCTAATGCCGCTAGGGCTGCGGCTGAAACAGCCGCCAAATCCGCTCAAAAGGCCGCCTCTGATGCTACCAAGAAAGCTGAAGATGCCGCCAGAAAAGCCGTCGAGGCAAGTGAAGCTGCTAAAGCTGCGGCCGAAGAAGCTGCCAGATTGGCCCGGGAAGCCGGAGATTCTGCCGCTCAAGCTGCGGCGGACGCTGCACGCCGTGCTGAAGAAGCCAGTGAAGCCGCCAAGCTCGCAGCTCAAGAAGCCATGAGAGCAGCTGAAGAAGCCGCTGCGGAAGCTATGCGCAAGATGGAAGAAATTGACCAAGCTTCCAAGGCAGCTCTCGCTGCTGCAGAAAGAGCTGCGGAAGAAGCTGCAGCCCGTGCTCAGGAAAGAGCTACCCTGGCTACACAATCTGTTCAAGAAGCTATCGAAGCTGCTAATACCGCCGGTAAAGTGGCGGATGATGACGCTAAACTGGCCAAAGCCGCCCGCGCCGATCTTGCAAAAGAACTGACGGCAGAAACCGCTACCAAGGCTGAACAAACAGGTAGAACATCCAAGCGGTCTGCCGCTGCGGCTTATCAAGCAGCGGATACCGTCCAGATACGTGCTCAGGCTGCTGATAGTGCTGGTGATGAAGCTATAGATGCCGCCGCCAGAGTAACCGGCCGACTTGCTGAAAGAGTTGAAGAAGCCGGGAGAGAAGCCAAAGAGGCTGCGGTCAAAGGTATGCAGGTAGCGGATAAAATCCGTAAGAAAGCCATCGCTGCTGATGTTGCCGGTGATGAAGCAATAGAATCCGCCTCCCAGGCTCTGCATCAGATGGTAAAGCAGGCGGAAGCCCTTTCCAAAGCAGCGGAAGCTGCCGCTGCTGCTGCCAGTGCCGCGGCTGCGGAAGCTGAAAAAGCGGCTAAGGCAGCCATGAAATCTTTTAGTGAAGAAGCTGCCAAGAGAGCTGCGGAAGCCAAAAAAGCTGCTGAAGAAGCTGCCCGGAAAGCTGAAGCCGCTGTCAGAGAAGCTAAAGAAGCTGCTGAAGCTGCCATCAAAGCTATCGGTGAAGAAGCCGGCAGAAAAGCGGAAGAAGCCAAACTGGCTGCGGAAGAAGCCAAGAAAGCTGCTGAAGCTGCCGGTTTGAAAGCCCAGAAATCGGCTGCGGAAGCTGCCCAGAAAGCGGCGGAGACCTCCAGGCTGGCCAAAGAAGCCGCCGAGGCTGCTGCCAAAGCTGTCGGGGAAGAAGCTGCCAAGCAGGCGGAGGCCGCAAAGCTATCTGCTCAAGAAGCCGCTAAAAAAGCTGAAGAAGTTTCTAGGGCGGCCAGAGCGGCTGCTGAAGAAGCGAAGAAAGCTACGGAAAAAGCCGCTGTTAGAGCAGAAGAAGTAGCCCGGCAGGCTATTAGTGCTGCCGAGTCTGCATCCAAAGCTGCTGAAGAGGCTGGTGTAAAAGCCGCGGCCGCTATTCCCACCGCCTTGATTAAGAAAGTCCTTGGCTCATGGGAATTTATCCTGTTCATCATTCTCGCTGTGGTAGCTGCGGTCTTCGGTTCAGTAGCCATCAGCGTTGGTTTATCGTTATTCAATCCATAATCAAGTACATAAGGAAGTTAGTTATATGTAAATTTTCATGGGAAGGATGCGTTCTATACTAGACGGTCCTTCCCTAACTTATTGATTTTATAAACGTTATACAATAAAAATGAAATCTAGAAGATTTTCATTTAAGGAGACGATTTAATGGTAAAGAATCCTAAAAATCCTTCCGATAATCCGGAGGTTGAAGAAATACAACCGGCGATTATGACCAAACCCCTCCCGGTAATTCTCGAGGAACTTGAGAATTACATCAAGCGGGTAGAGGAAGCTGTCAAAGAGGCGCGGGCCGCTGCCAAAGACTCCCGTAATGCTGCCGACCAGGCCAGAGAAAGCGGTGAAAGAGCTGCCGAGGCTGCCAAGAAAGCTGCCGAAGCGGCGGTAGCCAAGGTTCGTGATGAGGCCGCCAAAGCTAACGACGCCCTACGGGCAGATGTCGCCAGGACCGCCGATGCTCTTAACGGGCGCATTGATGAAGTGTCTGAAAACCTGGATAGCCTCGAAGACAAAGTCAAACAGGAGGTTATTGCTCTTGACGATGCCTTCCTGGCTCTTAAAGACAGACATATGGAACAATCCCCGTTCTACAAGAGCAAATAAAAAGGCCTTTGGTACGCCTTATTATATAACTGTCCCTGTTTAGGGCTTTGTGATAGCATGTATCTTCTTTAGCCGGAGAGATTTACTCCGGCTAAAGAAGATTATTGATCGGTTTGTTGCAACATAGCCGGGGATTAGTTATCTCTTTAGCCTAGTTATATCATGTTAATTTCCATTAACTTTATATAACTATTGCTGTTACTTTTCTTTACAGCATTACATTTATCAATGTTTTTTCATCATTCGAAGTTTGACTGTAGCTATACTGATTTTATGCTATAATACTTCTATATCTCGCCTGTAATATTACGAGCAGTGACAGGAGAATATCACTTGAGTAGTTTAAAATTCTGGTTCATGGAAACAAGACCCCAGTTTTTGATTCTATCTATCGTCCTGGCTTTTTTGGGTACTGCCGTTGCCTGGTATGATGGCGATATTATCCTGTGGTATGCCATTCTCGCTGGGATTGGACTTACATTAACTCATGCCAGCGTCAATATATTAAATGATTACTTTGATTTTAGAAGCGGGATAGACCAAGCCGCCAAGCGTACGCCCTTCAGCGGCGGCAGCGGCATCCTCCCCGCCGGCTTACTCACACCGCGTCAGGTCCTCTGGCTGGGAATTATCTCCTTTGTCTTCGCCGTACCCATCGGCATTTACTTCGTCGTCGTCAGCGGCTGGCCGCTTTTACCCTTGCTGCTTCTGGCGGCTTTCTTAATCATTCTCTACAGCCCGCTTATTCTTAAACGTCCCTGGCCAGAATGGTCGGCTGGCATCGGCCTTGGCGCCCTGCCCATACTTGGCATGTACTTTATTCAAACAAGCGCCTATACTTTTCATGCCTGGATTGCCTGCGTTCCGTCCGCCTTGCTGGTACATAACCTTTTACTGCTTAACGAGTTCCCTGATGTTGAAGCCGATAAAATCGCTAACCGCCGGACCGTACCCATTGCCTTCGGGAAGAAAAAGGCCGCTGTTTTTTATTCGATAGTAGCTTTAAGTGTTTATTTTTGGATAATCATCTGGGTGGCTGCCGGATTTTTCAACTGGACCAGCACCTGGGTAATGCCGCCATGGGCTTTACTGGCGCTGCTGACCCTACCACTGACTATCCGCGGTATCAAAGGCGCGTTGAATAACGATAATCCTGCCATATTCATGCCGGGTATGGCCTCCAATGTCATGACCGTGCTGGGGACACAACTTCTCCTGGGAGTGGGTTATATTCTCGGTCGCATTATTTAAACATATGGAAAACCAAGCTGTACCACAGACGCCGCAACCATTACACGGCATGTTTACTGCCGTACCACCCCGTTATGATATCATCAACCATATCATTACGCTGGGTCTCGATAACAGCTGGCGCAGATTGGCTGCCCGTACCTGTATCGAAGGGAACCCGCAGCGCATCCTGGATATCGGCTGCGGCACCGGCGACCTTTCCATCAATATCGCCGGGCTGGCGCCAAAAGAAACGGAAATTACCGGCCTGGACTATAGCCAGCCGATGCTGGATATGGCTAAACAGAAAGCGACAAAGGCAGGACTTGACGGGCGCATTAACTTCATGGCCGGCGATGCCAGCCATCTCCCCTTCCCAGACAACCATTTCGATTGCGTGGGGATATCCTTTGCCTTCCGGAATTTAACTTACAACAACCGTTTATGCCCTCTGCACCTGGCGGAAGTAAAACGGGTACTCAAGCCCGGCAGGCGTTATGTTATCGTGGAGTCCAGCCAGCCAGAGAACCGCATTATCAGGTGGTTCTTTCACCTGTACCTGCGCTGTTACGTCGGGCCGGTTGGCATGTGGCTCTCCGGCAATAAGGGCGCTTACAATTATCTGGCGGAATCGGCACGCCGGTTTTATCTGCCCCGGCAGGTCAAAGGATTGTTAATTGGCGCCGGCTTCCGCGATATCCACTACCGCCCGCTGTTCCTGGGCGCCGCCGGCTTGCACATTGCCTTTAAATAATTATACCTGGCGTTCGATGAACTGTTCCCGCAGCGTATTGAGCGAAGCGAAGAAGTCCCGCATCATCACGCTAACCGGGTACATCCCTCTCTCCGTCACCTGGAGTATATCTTTGCCGGAAATCACCCCAGACACTCTGAAAAAAGCGGTCTCCAGCCATAGCTTGCGGGCAATATCCCCTTTGAACCTCCGCCGGAACTCTGCCGTATCCAGCTTCATCCCGAATAGTTTGGTCAGCAACCAGTAACGCTGGTGCTCTTTTTCCGCCAGCTCCCGCCACCCCACGACGGGGAATCTGCCTGAAGCAACCATCTCGTGATAGCGGTCCAGGGAAAAGGAATTTACGTAGAAATTACCGCCCGCCATACTGACCGACCCTGCCCCGATGCCGATATAATCATCGGACTCAATGATATATTCGTCAATCATCCGTTCGCCGCGGGAAAAGCACCATGCCGTGGACGCGGTGTAGCCGCCATGGTAAAGCTCGTCCATGATTACACGGTAAAACTGCCTTTCGCGCGAGTTGTCCACCTTATTAAAACGCCTTTCCATGGCGTCCTTCTTATGCGGCGAGGCCATCAGCGGATAAAAGGTCGCCTGGTCAATCTTTAACTCTTTGAAAGCCGCTACATCCGCCTTGAATTGCTCCAGGCTCTCCCCGGGGAAATTAAAGACGAAGTCCACATTCACCGTATCAAACTGCCCCTCGGCCGCCAGCAGCCGCGCTTTTACCTCTGCCGCGGGGCCGTTAATCCGCCCCATGGTCTTAAGTACCTGCTCATCGAAGCTCTGGACGCCTACCGAAAGCCGGTTAACGCCGTATTGCTTGAGCAGCGCGATGTTCTGCGGCGTTAATTCCCGCGGCGTTGTTTCCAGCGAGATTTCCTTGACGCTGAAGCTTCCGCGCAGAAAGTCGATAAAGCCCCCGAGTTCATCCATCAGGACGGTGGGGGTACCGCCCCCAAAGTAGACCCCGGAGAACTTAAAGCCGCGGCGGAGGTACATTTCCAACTCTTTTTTCAGGTCCTGGAAATACCGGCGCGCCAGGTCTTCCTGGAAGAGGTACCGGTTAAAGCAGCAGAAGGGACATAAAGACCGGCAGAACGGAATGTGCACGTAAAGCGATAGCCCGCCGCCGGCTATCAGCTTTTCAGGAGTCAATACCGATTCTTCAATCGAGGATTTCAGGCGGAGAAATTTACGCCCTTCCCGCCGGGTGATATAACTTACCAGTTCAGGTATCATTTAACGTCCGTCTTCAGGGAATACAGCTATCTAAAGAAATGATACCATACGGGATTTACTTTGGCGAACGCCATCGGGACATTAAGGGAAAGAGATTACAGAACTGTTGTTTTACTCTTTTCTCTTGCCCAGTATGCGTGTCCTGACGAACCCTGAATTAAAGGCTTTGATGGCCACCGGACAGAACTGGGTATTGGAATTCTTAGCCAGCTCCACAAAGGCTTTTTCTCCGGATAGCGCCGGACGGTGATTATGCTCGGTGGTCATATAATCAAAGGCATCAGCGACAGCTATTAAACGCGCGCCCAGCGGTATCTTTTCTCCGGAGATACCGTGCGGATACCCGGCGCCGTCATACCTTTCATGATGGGATAAAACCATCGAACTAGCCAGTTTTAAAAAGGGTATATCTTTCAGCATATTAAAGCCGATGATAGGATGCTTGCGGACCAGCTGCCATTCTTCTTTACTAAGCGAACTCGGTTTGTTCAGAATCTCATCCGGGATGCTTAGCTTGCCGATATCGTGGAGCAGCCCGGCATATTCCACGGCGTGTTTTTCATACTTGGAGAGACCTAATTCCCTGGCTCCCATCATGGCGTATTCGGCTACCCGCCGGGAATGCCCTCCCCCGCTGACCTCTTTAGCGTCCGCCAGGGAAACGAGCGCTTTGACCGTGCCTTTATATGAATCCAGCAGCGATACGTTCAACCGGCTGCTCTCCAGCGTAATGGCGGCCATATTGGCGATGTCTATCAGCACATTCAGGTCGTCTTTGGTGAAGTGTGTTTCGTCTCGCTTGTTCAGCGCCTCGATAACACCTTTGACCTTGCCCTCAAAAATCAGCGGCACGCCGATGATTGCTTTGGTTTTAAAGCCGGTAGCGTTATCGATGCGGCTGTAAAAATCGGCGTTTTTCTCGGGATTATTCACCACGATGGGCTTGCCCTTCTGCACTATCCAGCCGGCGATGCCCGATTGCCGCCCGATATGCAGACGATTGAGTTTCTGGCTGGCCGACCCGGTGGCGAATTTGAAATATAGTTCCTGCTTTTTCTCATCGAGCAACAGCAGCGAGGTAGCTGAAGCTTTCAAAGCATTGTGCGCCATGCGCATCAAGTAGGTGATAATCTGGTCTTCCTTATCCTCCGGTTTAACCTTGGACCAGATGGTTTTCAGCATATTCAGTTGTGCTACTTCTGGATTACCGGCACTGCTTTTTACCTTCTGCATCGTATCCCCCAGCGTGCCTTGCCACGCCACCACATGTTTACGTTCCAAGCAATTATTACAGTTAAACGGTAAAACGTGGATAAACAAACCGGAAGGAAAGCTAAATAAAAAGTAAATATTTTAAGACTAAAGTACCGGTACCAAGAGGGGAAAGGAGAAATGGTCATTGCGCGGAGTCTTGATGATATCAGAACTCAATGGCCCGCGATGACAATTTGATAGCAGATTTACCTAGCCTCTACTCCCTACCCCTTCATCTTTTCTTTGGCCCGGGCGACAATACTGGATAAAGTCGCGCCGGTCTTTTCTCCGATGAGGATATCCGCCATGTGGTCATGAGGGGTCTCCCCAATGTTAAGAATCACCAGGCGGGCGCCGTTTCTCTTAGCCAGGACGGGCATCTGCGCCGCGGGATACACCACCAGCGACGAACCAGCCGCCAGGAAGAGATTGCAGGTTGACGACCGCTGCACGGCCTCCTGCGTTTCCCTTTCAGGCAAGGACTGGCCGTAAGCGACGGTAGCCGGTTTGAGGATACCGTTACAGGCGCCGCAGCGGGGCACTTTCTCACCGGAGAGCATTTTTTGATGGGCGTAATCACGGGGGTATCTTTTGCGGCAATCCAGGCAATCCACCCAATGCATCGTGCCGTGAAGCTCCAGCATCTTGCCTTCCGGCGTGCCGGATTTCTGGTGCAGGCCGTCCGTATTCTGGGTAATGACACAGTCCAGCTTAC
>DAOUGB010000021.1:0-2356 GCA_034429595.1 Dehalococcoidales bacterium | reverse complement strand
CCTTCTTTCAGTCCTGAAGCTTTATTTCCGGCGACCAGGGCGGCGGCAGCGTTTAAAAGCACGACATCGCGCTGGGGAATTTTTTCTCCGTTAAGTATACGTCTGAGCAGTGCGGCATTCTCCTGTGCGCTGCCTCCCTTGAGACTTCCCGCAGTATCCTTGTAAAGTCCAAAATCCTCCGGTTTTACATAATAGCAATTAACTACGCCCTTATTTACTTCGCAGATGTGGGTCTGTCCGGTAATAGTGAATTCATCTATACCGTCTTCTCCGTTCATAACCAGCGCATGCTCGCAGCCTAATCCGTTCAGCACTATTGCCAGTTTTTCAACTAAATCATCGCTGGGAACACCCAGAACCTGGTATTTTGCCCCGGCAGGATTGGTGAGCGGGCCGAGAATATTAAAGACAGTGCGGATGCCGATTTCCCTGCGTGTTGGCGCCGCATATTTCATAGCAGGATGAAATACAGGCGCAAACATAAAGCCGATGCCTGCATCTTCAATACATTTCCTGACCTGCTCGGCGTTCAATTCAATTTTAACTCCCAGAGCTTCCAGCACATCGGCGCTGCCGCAGCGGCTGGACATAGCGCGGTTGCCGTGCTTGGCTACTTTGATCCCGGCTCCGGCGGCAATAAAGGCGGCGGTAGTGGAGATATTGAACGTTCCTGCGCAGTCGCCTCCGGTACCGCAGGTATCGAGAGAGGGCTGGTTATAGTCTACCGGAATGGCTTTAGCTCTCATTGTTTTTGCCAGCCCGATGATTTCGTCCGCCGTTTCCCCCTTTATCCTGAGAGCGGTAATAAATGAAGACAATTGGGAAGGGGTGGCTTCACCGCTCATGATCTCTTCCATCACGATAGATGCTTCATCGCTTGTCAAAGATTCTTTTTCAACCAGTTTTTTGATAGCTTCCTTGATCATTTTTATACCCTCACTTTGCTGTTATTTATAAAGTTTGCCAGAAGTTTCATACCTTTTTCGGTCATGAACGATTCGGGATGGAACTGTATACCTTCGACGTCGAATTGCCTGTGTTTCAGTCCCATTATCGTTCCGTCTTCCGTCCATGCCGTAACTTCGAGGCAGTCCGGCAGCCCTTCTTTGTAAACCATCAGCGAGTGATAGCGGATGGCGGAGAAGGGGTTGGGCATTCCTTCGAAAACACCCTTGTCCGTATGGTGAATCAACGAGGATTTGCCGTGCATGACGCTCTTGGCAAGGTCTACTTTTCCGCCGAAAACATGGCCGATGCACTGGTGTCCCAGGCACACTCCCAGTATCGGCAGCTTACCGCTGAAGTGCCTGATAACATCGTTCGAGATGCCTGCCTGAAGCGGTGTGGCGGGGCCGGGGGATATAACGATCCTTTCCGGATTGAGATGCTCGATTTCTTCGATGGTTATCTTATCGTTGCGCACAACCATAACCTCCTCTTTCAATTCGCTTAAATACTGCGAGAGGTTATAGGTAAAGCTGTCGTAGTTATCGATGAGTAATAACATGTTGCGTCCTTAAATCCCCGAACTGTTTTCAGCCTGGTTTACCGCTTTAAGCAGTGCCCTTGCCTTGTTCATGGTCTCTTCATATTCACGCTCGGGCACGCTGTCATAGACGATGCCGCATCCCGATTGAACGTAGGCAATTTTATCTTTATAGACGATTGTCCTGATGGTAATCGCCATATCCATATTGCCGTTGAACGAAAAGTAACCGTCGGCGCCGGCATACGGGCCTCTCTTTTCGGGTTCCAGTTCGGCGAGGATCTCCATGGCGCGGATTTTAGGCGCGCCGGATACCGTTCCGGCAGGGAAGCAGGCTCTCATGGCGTCGAATGAGTTCATATCTTTCGCAAGTTTACCCTGTACATGGGTAACCAGGTGCATTACGTGAGAGTAACGTTCCACCGTCATCAGTTCGCTGACCCTGACGGTACCCGGCTGGCTGACCCTGCCTATATCGTTGCGCCCGAGGTCGACCAGCATGATGTGCTCGGCGCATTCCTTTTCGTCCTTCTTGAGTTCCTCTTCCAGCGCGGCATCCTCGGCAGGAGTCTTGCCTCTCGGTCTGGTGCCTGCCAGCGGGCGGGTCATCACGTTGCCGTCTTCCGCTCTTACCAGAATTTCCGGTGAAGCCCCGATTATCTGGAAATCCTTGAAATCGAAGAAGAACATATAGGGCGACGGGTTGATAGTGCGCAGCGAACGGTATAGATCGAAAGGCGAGGCCTCCGTCGGCTGTGAGAAACGCTGGGAGAGCACCACCTGAATGGCGTCCCCGGCGGTGATGTAATCTTTTATCTTGAGGACGCTTCTTTCGACTTCCTCTTTTGTATGGTTGGCAGTCATCCCCGG